>JAFXUP010000090.1 GCA_017524905.1 Acholeplasmatales bacterium
TATCCATTTTATTAGCTACAATTATTTGTGGTTTTTTCAACAATTTTGGATCAAAATCTTCTAACTCCTTATTAATTACTAAATAATCTTCATAAGGATCACGTCCTTCACTTGCAGACATATCAACAATATGTGCAATAACACGTGTACGTTCAATATGTTTTAAAAATTTATCACCAAGTCCTGCACCACTTGAAGCACCTTCAATTAATCCAGGTAAATCAGCCACAACAAAAGACCTATCTCCACTTGCTCTAACCATTCCTAAATTTGGAGTAATAGTTGTAAAATGATATGCTGCTATTTTAGGTTTAGCTGAAGAAATCTTAGAAATCAAAGTTGATTTTCCAACACTAGGAAGACCTACAAGACCAACATCTGCAAGTAATTTAAGCTCAACTTTAACTTTTTTAACCTCACCTGGCTCACCATTTTCACAAAAACTTGGAGCAGGATTACTACGTGTAGCAAGAGCAATATTTCCTCTTCCACCACGTCCTCCATAAGCAGCTATAAAAGAATCGTCTTTTCCTACCAAATCAGCCATAACAAGACCAGATTCCATATCAGTTACAACAGTTCCTTGTGGTACCATAACAACAACATCACTAGCATTTGCTCCTTGCATTCCTTTACCTAAACCATTTTCGCCTTTTTTTCCTTTAATAACTCTTCTATAACGTAAATCAAGTAATGTATTTAAACCTTCATCAACTTTAAATATGATATTACTTCCTCTACCGCCATTACCGCCATATGGTCCACCCATTTCAATATACTTTTCACGTCTGAAAGCCATACATCCATTTCCACCATCACCAGCCATTAATTCTACAGTTACCTCATCTATAAACATAAAATCACCCGTTCTTATGAAACTATTATACACTATTTTATTAAAAATAAAAATAAAAAAAGTGAACAAAAAGTTCACTATATTTGAAACTGAGAATTATATAAATCTGCATAAAATCCATTTTTAGCAATTAACTCATCATGATTACCTTGTTCAATTATATTTCCATCTTTCATAACTAAAATTAAATCAGCATTTTTAATAGTAGATAATCTATGAGCAATTATAAAACTAGTTTTCCCCTTCATTAATTTATCCATCGCAACTTGAACAAGTTCCTCAGTTCTAGTATCTACGTTTGAAGTTGCTTCATCTAAAATTAAGAAAGGACATTTTTCAATCATACCACGTGCAATAGTAATAAGCTGTTTTTGTCCTTGACTAATCGCATCATTATCACCTACTGATGATTCAATACCACCAGGTAAAGACTTAACAAAATGCTTAATACCTACAACATTACAAGCATCCCATACATCATCTACAGAAGCATCACTATTAAAACGAATATTTTCATAAATACTTCCATCAAATAACCATGTATCTTGTAAAACCATACAGAATAAATCATGAATATTTTCACGTGTTAAATTTTTAATAGAAACGCCATCAATTAAAATATCACCATCATTTATATCATAAAATTTCATCAATAAATTAACAATAGTAGTTTTACCAGCACCAGTAGGACCTACAATTGCTACTTTTTGACCACTCTTAACATTAACACTAAAATTTTTAATAATTAACTTAGATGGATCATATCCAAAAGAAACATTTTTAAACTCAATATCGCCTTTAACATCTTTAATTATTAAATTGTGTAATCCTTTTTGACTAGGCATTTCTTCTTCATCTAAAAACATAAATACACGTTCAGCTGCAGCCGCAGTCGATTGTAAAGAAGTAAATCCTTGAGCTATTTGTGATAATGGATTAGTAAACATTCTAATATAAATCATAAATGCTACAATTACACCAAATGAAATAACATTATTCATTGTCAAAACCGCACCTACAACACATACTGCAACATAGCCTAAATTACCAATAAACCCCATAAATGGATGCATAATACCAGATAAAAATTGGCTTTTAAAACTACAATCATATAAATCGTTATTTAATTTATCAAATTCTTGATTAGTTTCTTTCTCTCCATTATAACAAACAACAATATTATGAGCACTATAGATTTCTTCAATAAAACCATTTAATTTACCAAGTTTTTCTTGTCTTTGAACAAAATATTTTTGAGACTTAGATAAAATAATAAACATAAAGAAAAATCCTAACATACTAGCAATTATACCAGTAATAGCCATAATTGGATTAGTTACAAACATCATAATAACTGAACCTACAAATAAAGTAACATTAGTAACCATACTAGATAATGATTGATTTAAATTTTGTCCAATAGAATCAACATCATTAGTAACACGAGATAATACATCTCCTGTTTCATTATTATCAAAATATTTAAGAGGTAATAAAGAAATCTTATGAACAATATCACTTCTTAATTTTTTAGAATAATTATTTGTAACATTTGCCATAATAATTTGTTGAATATAAGAAAAAATTGAACTAACTATATAAAATATTGATAATAAAATCGCAATTTTTTTAATACTCTCTAAATCCATTACAGGCTTAACTTTATCATAAATACTCTTTGGAAGTTCATCCATCTTAGAAAGTAATACAGAAGTATCAGAAGAATCAGCATCAGCCATTAAACTCATCATAGAATTTTTATCTTCAGAACTTATGTTAGGATCACTCATAATATCAGCAATCACATTTTCATCAATATGAGGTTTAATTCCCTCAGTAACATAATTAGTTAAATCTGATAACTTATTTGGTGCGATCAAAGATAAAATCGCACTAGTCATAGCTAAAATCAAAGAAAAAGCTAAAACAAAATGATATTTTTTCAAACTATGAAATAATTTATTCATAGATTGCTTAAAATCCTTAGATTTTTCAATCTTTTGACCAGGTCTAGGCATTTTCCAACTCCTCCTTTGATACTTGTGATAAAGCAATTTGACGATAAACTTCACACGATTTTAATAATTCTTTATGGGTACCCATACCAACACATTCACCATTATCTAAAACAACAATTTTGTCAGCATTTAATACAGTACCAATTCTTTGAGCAACAACTAAAATTGTCGCATCTTTAGTATATTTTTTTAAATTTTGACGTAATTTTAAATCTGTTTTATAGTCTAAAGCAGAAAAAGTATCATCAAAAATATATATTTCTGGATTACGAGCAACCGCACGAGCAATTGATAAACGTTGTTTTTGACCTCCAGATACATTAGTACCACCTCTAGCTATATGAGCATCAATTCCATACTCCATCAATGAAACAAAATCAAAAGCTTCACTTACCTTTAAAGCATCTTTAATTTTTTCATCATTAATTTCAGCAGCATTATTTGTACCAAACCTAATATTGGAAGCAACTGTACCCGTAAACATAACAGCCTTTTGAGATACATATCCGATTAAATTATGCAATGCATCTAATTTATAATTACGAACATCTACTCCATCAACTAAAATAGATCCATCCGTAACATCATAAAATCTTGGAATTAAATTTACCAAAGTAGATTTACCACTACCAGTAGAACCTATAAAAGCAATAGTTTCTCCTTTATTAACTTTAAAAGAAATATTCTTAAGTAAATATTCATCAGCATCAGGATATTTAAAACTTACATCACGAAATTCTACAGTACCATTTTCAACTCTTTTTGATAATCCAAATTTTCCATCTTTAATAGAAATATCAGCATCCATTACTTCATTAATACGTTTAGCAGAAACCTGTGCTCTTGGTAAAATCATAAAAATCAAAGTAAGCATTAAAAATGACATAATAACCTGCATACCATATGATGAAAAAACAACCATATTACTAAATAAATTAACTTTTCCAACCATACCTAAAGAATTAATTAAATATGCACCTACAAAATAAATACCTAAAGTCAAAAAATGCATAATTAAATTCATAAATGGACTCATTAAAGCAAAAGTTTTTTGAATAAATAAAGAAGTTTTAGTTAAATCATTATTTACACTTTCAAATCTATCAGATTGAAACTTTTCTGCATTAAAAGCTCTAATAACCCTAATACCCATTAAATTTTCACGAGTAACACTATTAACACTATCAGTAAATTTTTGTATCTTACTAAATTTAGGAACAACACGAACCATAATAATTATAATAATAGTAAGTAAAACTAAAACACCTGCTCCTACAATTAAACTCAAATTAGTACTTTTATTTACTATTTTACTTATAGCCCATACAGCCATGATAGGAGCCTTAATCATAGCCTGTAACCCCATCGCAATTAACATTTCAATTTGAGTAACATCATTTGTAGTTCGAGTAATTAAACTACTAGTAGAAAATTGTTTAATTTCAGCAGTACATAATTTTTGTACCTTCTTAAATAAACTTTCCCTTAATCTCAATGAAAAATTAGCAGATAATCTAGAAGCAAAATAACCTATTGTCATCGCAGAAACCATACTTCCAAATGCACAAATAAGCATAAAAATACCTTGATGAATTATCTCATTAAAAGAAGAACCATCAGTTTCAATTAACATAGTAATCTTACTCATATATTCAGGAAGTCTTAATTCAATCCAAACCTGAAAAACCATTAAAATTATACAAATTAAAACATATATAAAATCCTTCTTTTTAAAATTTTTAAATAACCTTAACATAAATTCCTCCAAACAACTGAAACACCACCAAATAAATCATTTAATCCTCTATGATTCTTTCTAGCAATGATCATAATTAAATTTGCTAAATTATAACCAATATTTAAAGCACTTATAATTAAATATACATTATAAAATGAAGAATAATCCAACTTATATAAAATAATTGAACTTATCAAAAATGAAATACTTCCAGTTAAAAAAATACTTCTAATAAAATAATTACTAAATAAAATCTTATTTTCAGATTCAAAATTCATATGGAATAAATGCATTCCTAACGTTTTACCTAATAATAAAGGAACAATAGAAAAATACAAAATAGAAACTATAATTGATAAAACACTAATAGGCATTCTCATTTTCATCAAATTATAACTATAAAATTTCATACTATCCATCATATCAGAAAATACTTCA
>JAFXUP010000091.1 GCA_017524905.1 Acholeplasmatales bacterium
TATTATAGATACTAAATCACCTATAATAGCGATTAACCACAATCCATGTAATAAGATATTATCCTTTTTAAAAAATAATAAGGAAATAGATGTTAATAATGATGTCATACCACAATAAGAATCAGGTATTAATAAGAAAAAATTATTATCTCTTATGCTTATTGCTATTCTATTTAAAATGATAACTATTAATCCGATAATACCAATAATTCTAAACATTATTTCTATTTTTTTATCATCTTTAATTTTCTTTTTTAAAATAATTGTTGTTATAGTTAATAAAATAATTGATATTAATAAATAAAGAATATGCTCTAATCCAAAAACCTTCATATACTTCACGCCCTTACAGGCTTAATTATAATAAAAAATAAAACAAGTTACAATTTTAAAAAATTATTTTTATAATTTTGTATAAAATATAACTGATATTTAAATTAAAATTTTGTATAATATAAATTAGAGAGTGTTTTTGTAGTTGGTTTGAATATATAAAAATTGTCGAGGTGCAATCCTATGAAAAAAACTTTTTATTTTTTAATTTCAATCATTATTGTTTTTATAGTAATGTTTTTTATATGCCCAACTGATTCATATGCCATAATGGGTGATAAAACAGAAATTCCTGTAAATTTAGAGGTTTCTGGAGCTGAAGCATTATGTCAAACTGATGATGGATATGTTTGGATTGCTCAATATTCTGGCTTAGTAAGATATGATTCTAAATCCTTTAAAAATTATAAGAGCTTTACATATAATAATGAAGAACACATTATTTTAAATGTTAGAGCACTTGCTAATAAGCATAATACATTATATATTGCTACCTCATCAGAAGTATTAATTTTAGAAAATGAGCAATTCCAAATTATAGATTATGATTTTGGAACTGTTAGAGATATAATTTTTGATGATTTAAATGACTTGTTATATATTTCATCTTCAACAGGAGCTTATATATTTAATGTTATTACTAATAATGTAGAATTAATTGAAGATACAAAAAATCAAGATATACTTGATATAGCTGTTGATAAAAAAAGAAATAATTTCTATTACCAAAATGAATTAGGAATTATTGATAAAAATGGAAATGAAATCTTATTATATCCTAAGGTTTTAGATCTTTATTCTTATGGAGATATTCTATATATTGGTGAGGATACAGGTGTTATAAAAAGATATGATATGAAGGAAAATGAATTTTTAGATGATATAACTGTATCTGATCAAATTAATAAATTACTATATTCTGATGAAACAAAAATATTATATGTTGCATGTGAAAAAAAGGGATTATTCTATGTTGATTTACAAAATGAAGAACCTGTAATTTCTTTAGTTAATGGATTAGAAAACAATAGTCAATTAATTGATTTAATGATTGATTATGAAGGAAATATATGGATTGCATCACATTATATTGGAGCTTCAGGTGTATCTATTATCACTCAAAATGCTATTTTAGAATTATTATATGATGATCCAATTTGGCAATCATTAAATAATCCACCTGCATTTGATAGAAATGTTTATGCTGTAGAAAGATATGATGATATATTATATATAATTTCATCTTCTTATATTTATTTATATGATGTAAATACTAAAAAAATATTACCTGATAATATTTTGATGGATACAATAAATGATTATGCAAATACTAAAACATTAGAAGGAAGAGCAAATGGTGATGAAAATTATACATTTACTTATGCTCCAAAGGATGTTGAAAAGTTTAATGGTAAAATTTACTTTGCTGTTTATAACATTGGTATAGTTGAATATGATCCTATAAATGATTTAGTTAATATTTTTGATAAGGATTATATGGAAAGCCATAAGGGTAGCCTTATTGGTAATCCTAATTTAGAATTAATTAATACTCCAAGAGCCTTAAGAGCCTTTGATAATTATTTAGCAATTGGTTATTCTAAAGGTCTAATTAAATATGAAAATGATAAATTTAACGTTATGAATATTGGTTCTAATGTGTTATTTATCAATAAATCAAAGGATGGAAAGTTAATCTTTGATAGAACACGGGGATTATTTGTTGTTGATGATGCTTTTACAACAGCAACAGAAATTCCAACAGAAAAGAACGTTACAGGTAATAGATTAAAATTTTTAGTTGATGGTGATTATATTTATTATAATTTAAATAGTAGATTGTACCGTTTAGAAGAAAAAAATGGAGTTTATACATCAAAAGAAATAACAGTACCTTATATTAAAGGTTCAATTGTTGAACTTTCAAAGATTCAATATAAAAAGAAAAATGGCGATATAGAATATAAATATGTTATTGGAAGTCAAACTCAAATATATATTGCTGATACATTAGATGGTGATATTTTAACAGATTATGAATTCTATGATAGCACAAATGGATTACAGCCAATTATTGCAAATACATCTGGTTATTATGATGAAGAAGAGCAATTGTATTTTTTCCAATCAACAAATGGTATATTCGTTTATGATTTTAATGAAAAAAGAGAAATAAATATTCCAATTAAAATGACTGTTTCTGAAATTAATTTAGATGATAATACTTATTATGGTAATTCAATTTCAGTTAATAAAAATGTATATCGTGTTGCCTTTGATTTATCTATATTAGGATTTAAACCAAATAAAGGTTATAAAATATATTATAAGCTTGATGGTGTTGATGTAGATTATCATGAAACTGACGGAGAAAATAGAAGTATTTATTACACTAACCTTGCTGGCGGAACATATAAATTCCATGTTTATGCAGTAGATGAATATGGACAATCATCTAATGAGGTTACTATTGATTTAGTTAAAGAAAAAAAGATGCATGAAGAGGTTTGGTTCTGGGTAATTGTTGCACTTTTATCTTTAGGCTTAATTGCTCTTATATTATTTATAATTATCCATAGTAAGACAAAGCAATCATTAAAAAAGCAATTAGAATATAAAAATATTACACTTGAATCAATTCAAGCAATTGCTAGAACTATCGATGCTAAGGATGAATATACAAATGGTCACTCTATTAGAGTTGGTTATTATTCTAAATTAATAGCCGAAAACTTAGGCTTAAAGCCAGATGAAGTTGATAATATTTATTATATTGCACTTTTACATGATATAGGTAAAATTGCAATACCTGATAATATTTTAAATAAGCCAGGAAGATTAACTGATGATGAATTTAAATCAATGAAATCTCATACTACAAAGGGTGCAAAAATATTAAATGGTATTTCTACAATTCCTCAAATCATTGATGGTGCTAAATCTCACCATGAAAGATATGATGGTACAGGATATCCTGAAGGATTAAAAGGAGAAGAAATTCCTTTAGTCGCAAGAATTATTTGTTGTGCTGACTGTATTGATGCGATGGCTTCAAAAAGAGTTTATAAAGAACCATATAGTGTTGAAAAAATAATTTCTGAATTTAGACGTTGTAGTGGTACACAATTTGATCCTAAAATTGCAAGCCTAGTAATTGATATGATGGAAAAAGGTATATTAAAGCCATATAGTGCTGATAATACATATTTAGGCGATGATGGTAGAACGCATAGAATGAAAAAGGAAGAAGCATAATTTAAGACAAAAAAATAAAAAGTGTGGAATGAAAACGTGTTTCAATTGTATGCAATCAAAATGTAAACGTGTTCAACTTTACTTAATATTTTAAACGTTTATAATCTCTTTGGATTAAAAAGAAAAGAGGTAATGTAAATGTTAGAATTATTAGTTTTATTATTATTAGCATCTCCAATTGCTATTGCGTTAATTATGGCAAATAATGCTTCTAAAGATTACTTTGACTATGATGAAAAGAAAGGTTCTTACATTTCTAGAGTTACAAAGTAATTAAAAACTTTAAAAATATAATATTTATTATTTAAATATAAAGATAATCCCCTTAAACAAAATTTGGTGTTGCCATAAGTTATGTTTAAGGGGATTTTTTTATTTTCATTTTAATGTTATAATTTTATTAAAGAGAGCTTATGAAAAAAGTAAATAGGGAGGTTTTTTATTATGAATGCTTTAGAAATTAGATATTTATCTTCATGCTTATTATGTGCTGATGCACCTTGTACAAAGGCTTGCGATAAGCTTAATAAGCCAGATAAAACCATTAGATCACTTAGATTTAATAATTATTTAGGTGCAATTAGTCATATTAATGATAGCTGTATTAATTGTGATGCTAAATGTGAAAAATCATGCGTTCTTTCAAATAGTGTTAGAATTAAAGATATAATGCTTGGCTGCTTAAAACAAAAAGAAAATTTTAAAAAGGAAATAAAAAAGGCTGATATTTCAACTGATTTTTGTGGTATTAAAATTGAAAATCCATTTTTATTATCATCTTCAGTTGTTGCTTCAAGCTATGAAATGGTAAGTAGAGCCTTTGATGCTGGATGGGCAGGTGCAGCTTTTAAAACAATATCATTAATCGATATTCATGAGGCATCACCTAGATTTTCAGCCTTAAAAAATTTAGATGGTAGCTTTTTAGCATTTAAAAATATCGAACAGCTTTCAGATCATTCTGTTATTGAAAATGTTGAAATATTTAAAAAATTAAAACAAAATTATCCAAATAAATTTTTATTAGTTTCTATTATGGGAAGAAATGATGAGGAATGGGCATATCTTGCTAAAGTTAGTGAAGAAGCAGGTGCTGATGCCCTAGAATTAAATTTTTCTTGCCCTAATATGACAGAAGAGCATTCAGGAAGCGATATAGGACAGGTTCCTGAATTAGTAAAAAGATATACAAAGATTGTTAAAGATGCAGTAAAGATTCCTGTTGTAGCTAAGCTTACTCCTAATGTATTATCAGTTGTTCCTGCAGCTTTAGCTGCTAAAGAAGGTAATGCTGATGGAGTTGCATTAATAAATACAATTAAATCTATTACTGAATTAAATACTGTTAAAAATATGTATTTAGGTAAGAATGCAAGAGAAAACTTTTCTGTAGGTGGCTTATCAGGCTCAGCTGTTAAGCCTATTGCGTTAAGATTTATATCTGAAATATCAGCAAATAAGGATTTGAAGGATTTATATATTTCCGGAATGGGAGGAATATATAATTTTGAAGATGCATTAATGTTTTTAGCCTTAGGAGCTTCATCAGTTCAAATAACAACAGCAGTAATGGAATATGGATATCGTATAATTGATGATTTAAAGGAAGGCTTAGAACTTTTCTTAGGAACATTTGGCGCTAAATCAATTAAAGAATTAAAAGGCTTTAATATCGAAAATTTAAAGGATGTAACTGAAAGAAAAAGAGATATTGCTATATTACCTAAATTTATAAGATCAAATTGTGTTGGTTGTGGTAGATGCTATATTTCTTGTATGGATGGTGGACATCAAGCAATAAGCTTTAAGGATCGTAAGCCAATTTTGAATCCAAATAATTGTGTCGGCTGTCACTTATGTATATTAGTTTGTCCTAATGAAGCAATTACTCCAAGTGATGTAATTCTTGATAAATCTAAAAAATAAATTATATTTCCATTATTTAAAATTAAATATGATATAATCATATTAATTTAATATGAGGTATATAAAAATGGAAAAAGAAAAAAAGGTAGTTTTAATCACTGGAGTTTCATCAGGCTTTGGATATGATGCAGCAAAGATGCTTTTTGATAAAGGATTAATAGTATATGGTGTTGCAAGAAGAGAAAATAAATTAAATGAATTAAAAGAATATGGTATTAATACATATAAGCTTGATATAACAAATTATGATGAAACTAAAAGAATAGTTGATGAAATTTTATTAAAAGAGAAAAAAATAGATATATTGATTAATAATGCAGGTTATGGTGAATTGGGACCAATTGAGGCAATAAGCTTAGAGGATGCAAAAAAGCAGATGGAAATCAATGTTTTTGCGATGGCAAATATAACTAAGCTTATAATTCCTTCTATGAGATTAAATAAAAAAGGAAGAATTATAAATATATCTAGTGTTGCAGGAAGAGTAACAACTTATTTTGGTGGATGGTATAATATATCTAAATATGCAGTAGAAGCATTAACTGATTCACTAAGAATAGATTTAAAAAAATATGGCATTAAAGTAACAGCAATAGAACCAGGACCATTTAAAACTAACTGGGGTATTTTAGCTAGCGAAAATTTAGTTAAATCCACTCAAAATACTATTTATGAAAAAGATGGAAAAGAAGTAGCTAATTTTTATAAGGATGGTTATTCAAAAAAATCATTATTAATTAGTGATAGTATTAAGGTATCTAAAAAAATTGTAAAGGTTTCATTAAAAAAGCATATTAAGGCTAGATATTTAGTGGGAAGATTTACTAAATTAATGGTTTTAGCAGATAAAGTTTTTCCAACATCTATAACTGATAAAATAAAAGCCAAAACAAAAAGAAAAGAAATAAAATAAAAAAAGCTCAGCAATGAGCTTTTTATGCTATTAAAGATACAAAATAATCAGTTAATACCTCAGGTGATTCCATAAATTCATCATCAATCCAATATTTTAAAATTGTTATAAAGCCATCAACCAATAATTGTTTTTTTAATTCTAAAGGTAATATATTATCTTTAGAATAAGGATAGTTATTGAAATATGAATTAGCAAATTTTGTTAAATGTAATCTAAATTCATTTAAAAATAAACTATTTCCTTTAGATAAAAGAATACCTTTTATTAATTCCTTTTCATCTCTTACATGATATAAAATATGTGTAACTAAATGCTTAAAATCATAAAAGTTTTCCTTTGAAAAATCATGACTTTTTTCTTCTTGTAATGTATGAGAAAAAACATGCTCGAATATATCCTGACTTACCTTTAATAGTAAGTCGTTTTTTGTTTTAAAATGAGTATAAAAAGTAGAACGACCTACATTAGATTTATCTAATATATCTTGAATGGTAATATCATCATAATCTTTTGAATTGATTAATATTGTAAAAGCATCATAAATTGCTTCTAATGTCTTTTCTGTCCTTTTATCCATTTTTAGTCCCCCCTTACATAGTGTTTATTAAAAAAAATAAATTTATATATTTAATGAACACTTTGTATCTTACTGAATAAATTGTACTAGATAATGAACAAAAAATCAATATTTATTCAATAAAATTGTTTGAAAGTGAACAAATCTAATGATAAAATATCATTGCTTTGGAGAATATATGAGAAAATTACTAAATAAAAAATTCACAATTTTAATAGTTTTATTTTTCATTATGATTATATTATTTATATTTTCACTTTTCGTTGGTTCATCTAAAATAAGCTTTAGTGAATCGCTTAATGCTTTATTTGGAAATGGACAAAAAAACCATATTATTATAATGCAAAATATAAGATTACCTAGAGCGATTGCAGCTTTAGTTGTTGGATGTGGTTTGGCTGTTGCTGGATTAATTATGCAAACAACACTTAGTAATGAAATGGCTTCACCTTCAACATTAGGTGTATCTAATGCTGCAACTTTAGGTGCGAATATTTCAATTATAGTTTTAGCTGGTGGATTTTTAAATACAGGAAATAATGTTCAAAATTTTTTTAATGGTAATAATGTGTTTTCAACATCATTAATAGCATTTGTGTTTTCATTTATTTCTGTTTTAATAACACTTGGATTATGTAAGATTAAATCATTTTCAAAAGAAACTGTAATTTTATGTGGTGTTGCTATGGCAGCAATATGGACAGCTTTAACATCATTAATTCAATTTTATGCAACTGATGTATCTTTATCAGCAGCAATAGTATGGAGCTTTGGTGATTTAGCAAGAGCGACATATCAAATTGATTTGATTATATTGATTGTTTTATTAATATCAATAACATTCTTTTTTATATTATCAAATAGATATAACGCAATGCTTGCTGGAGATGATATTGCTAAAAGTGTTGGTGTTAATGTAGGAAGATTTAGATTTATTTCATTATTAATTGCTTCACTTTTGACTGCTGTTTGTATTGCAAATATTGGTATTATAGGATTTGTAGGTATAATATGTCCTCATATTGCAAAGAAAATATTTGGATATAATCATAAATATACAATATGGGGTTCAGTCCTTTTAGGTGCTATATTGCTTTTAGTTTCTGATACTCTAGCAAGAACAGTTGGAAATGGTTCAGCAATACCAGTTGGTATTATCACATCTCTTGTTGGTGCACCATTCTTCTTATATATAATTTTTAGAAGAAAAAGAGGTGATAAAAATGCTTAAGGTAAGTCATTTATCATCTGGTTATTATAAAAATAATAATATTATTGATGATGTTAATTTCACAATTGATAATGGTGAAATCGGTGTTTTAATTGGTGAAAATGGAAGTGGTAAGACAACTATTTTCAAAACAATTTTAGGATTTATAAAACCTAAAGATGGTAGCATTTTAATTGATGATTTAAATTTGGTTAATATGTCATTAAATGAAAGAGCCAAAAATATAGCTTATGTATCTCAAAATATAGAGATGCCACCTTTAAGTGTATATGAATGTGTACTATTAGGTAGATTACCTTATTATTTATTGAATCCAACAAAAAAAGATAGAAAAATATGCAATGAGGTAATTAAAGAATTAAATTTAGAGCATTTAAAAGATAAAAATGTTTTAGAATTATCCGGTGGTGAGCGTCAGCGTGTAGCAATTGCTCGTGCAATCGCTCAAGAACCAAAGCTATTAATATTTGATGAACCAACATCAAATTTAGATATTGTAAATGAAATGTTATTGCATGATGTAATAATTAAAATAGCTAAAAAGAAAAATCTAATGATTTTAGTTTCTCTTCATGAGTTAAATTTGGCTTATGATTTAGGAGATAAATTTATATTTGTTAAAGATGGAAATATTGTTTCTTGTGGAAATAAAGAAACATTTAATGAGGAAAATATTAAAAAAACATTCAATAAAGAATGTACAATAATCGATTTTGAAAAAACAAAAATTATCAAATTTAGGAGGGATAAAAATGAAAAAGAAGATTAGTTTTATTTTAATGCTTTTTGTTGTGTTATTTTTAGGAGTATCATGTTCAAATGATAAAAAGGCAGAAACGCCTTCTACAAATAAGGAAGTAGAAGTTACTGATATGGTTGGAAGAAAGGTTACTGTACTTCCAGGTAGCTATTCAAAAGCTGTTTGTATTGGTGCTGGTGCGTTAAGAATGTATTCATATATTGGTGATTTAGATAAGCTTGCAGGTGTTGAGGATATCGATAATGAGAAAGCTACAGGAAGACCTCAAATGTTTGATGCAGTTGCAAGACCATATTATATTGCTGGTAAGGATGTATTTAAAACATTACCATCAGTAGGTAAAGGTGGTCCACAAGCACAAGCTGCTGAACCTGAAAAGATTTTAAATTGTAATCCAGATATTATTATTTCTGAATATGAAGATGTAGATAAAGCGAATACACTTCAAACTCAAATTAAGGTTCCTGTTATAGTTGTTAAATATGGTTATTCAGGTGTATTTGATAATTTTGTTAAAAATTCAATTACTCTTTTAGGAAAAGTATTTGATAAAGAGACTAAGGCAAAAACTTTAAATAGCTTTATTGATTCAGAAAAAGCTGAAATTGAAAAAAGAGTTAGCAATATAAATGTTAATGAACAATCTAAGGTATATATTTGTGGTTTAGGTAACTGGGGTACTACAGACCATTTACAAACAGCTCAAAATTATGCACCATTTAATGTTGCTAAAATTAATAATATTGTTAATGATTTAGCAAAGGATGGTATTCAAGGAATTGAAAAAGAAAAATTTATTGAATTATCTTTAAATATGGATGTAATGATTATTGATGCTGCAGCTATTAAGAATATAAAAAAATTATCTGCTGATGATTTAAATATTATTAAATCAACAAAGGCATGGCAAAATGATCAAGTTTATTTACAAATGGCATATAATGCATATTATACAAACTTAGAAATTGCATTATGTAATACTTGGTTTAATGCTAAGGTGATTTATCCTGAATTATTTAATGATATTGATATTAATACTAAATTAAATGAAATAACTAAAGCTTTCTTAGGAAAAGAATTAGCAAGTGAAATTAATGCATATCCAATGTCATTTGGCGGATATGGTAAGGTTAATAGGGAGACTATTTTTGCATAATGGGAAATGATGTTAAGGATTTCTTTAATTCAATTGCTTCATCTTGGAATAACAAGAAGGATGATTTAAATAAAATAGAAGAAATATTAAAAGAAGTTAATATAAAAGCTTATGAGGATATCCTTGATTTAGGCTGTGGTAAAGGTATTATTACTCCTTTAATTTATAAATATACAAATAAGCTTGTTACAGGCATTGATTTATCTGAAAAGATGATTGAAGGTGCTAAAATAAATAATAATGATTCAACTAAATATCAATATATAGTTGGAGATTATATTGATTATAATTTTAAAAAGAAATTTGATAAGATTATTATTTTTAATGCTTACCCTCATTTTTTAGATAAAAAAGCTTTAGCTAAAAAGGCTTATAATGATTTAAAAGAAGATGGTTATTTAATTGTTATGCATAATTTAGGAAAAGAAGAATTAAATAGCTATCATGATAATCATGCTAAAAAAATATCATGTGGATTAATGAGTCCAAAAGACGAAGAAAAAGAATTAAAAGAGTATTTTGAATTAGAAAAATTTATAGATGAATCTGATAGATATTTAATGATTTTAAGACCATTAAAAAAATAATATAGAAAGCTTAAAAATCTATCACTTTTTCTATAACATACTGTATTGGAAAAAAAGCGATGTTTTGAACAAAAAATAAGGTTTTGTTCGGTATTGAAAAATACTTTTTAAAATCGCTTTTTTTCTCTTTACAAAGTAAAAAAATATTTGTTAGAATATTGATGAGGTTTGGTACAATGAGTAATTTAAGAGTAATTGAAATCAAAGAAAGTGTCTTCAAGGAAAACGAAGTTCATGCTGATGAATTACGAAATGAATTGAAGAATAAAAAAACATTTTTATTAAATGTTATGGCATCACCTGGTGCTGGAAAAACTACAACATTAGTTAACATTATTAACAAAATGAAAAATAAATATAAAATTGCCGTAATGGAAGCTGATATTGATAGTTTAGTAGATGCAAAAAAAATAATTGAAGAAACAGGAGTTGAAGCAGTTCAAATTCATACTGGGGGTATGTGTCATTTGGATGCTACAATGACAAAAGAAGGCCTAAAGGGGTTAAAGGATAATGATTATGATTTAGTTATCTTAGAAAATGTAGGCAATCTTGTTTGTCCTGCTGAATTCGATACTGGAGCTATTATGAGTATGAATATATTATCAGTTCCAGAAGGCGATGATAAACCTTTGAAATATCCTTTAATGTTTCAGGTTTGTGATCTTGTTGTTATTAATAAGATTGATGTTATGCCATATTTTAATTTTAGTTTAGAAAAAGTTAAAGAAAATATTAAGTTTAGAAATCCTAAGGCTGAAATAATTCCTATTTCTGCATTAAAGGATGATAACGTTGATTTAGTCGTAGAATATTTAGAAAACCAAATTAAGAACTGGAGGGATTAAGGTGCCTGAACAATACGATTATGTGAAAGTTCCTTCTCAAGGTGAGAAGAATCCAAGAAAGAAAATTTTAAAATTAGGCAGAAAAATTACTGACGTTGTACCTAATAAATTATTTGGTGTAACAAGTGATGATGCTGAATATTGGGGATTAAAGGATATAGTTACAGATGAAATGGCTGATGTTGCCTTAAAGATGAAGGTAAGAAAGCATTATTATTTTGAAGATCTTTTAAAGCTTAATAAAGGCATGGATGCCAAAGAATTACAAAGAATTTTAGATGAAATGGCTACAATAGGATTAATTGAATATGATTATGGTAATAATTATGATGATAATGGTCCTACTAATGGCTTAAGAAAGAAAAGATATGTATTACCATTCTTTGTACCTGGTTCAGCTGAATTCTTTAACAGTGTAGCTTCAAGAATTGAAGAACACCCAGAAATTGCTTCATTCTTTGAAAGAATGACATTTACACCACTTGCTAAGGTTACAAGTATGGTAAGACCTGGTGGTAATGGTATTGGTATGCATGTTATACCAGTAGAAAAAGCAATTGAAATGAATAATGAAGCTGTTAAGCTTGAAAAGATTTCATATTGGTTACAAAAATATGATGGGCATTTCTCAACAGGTATTTGTTCATGTAGAGCATCAAGAGCTGCCTTAGATGAAGGATGTGCTGATGATCCTATGGATTGGTGTATCGGTGTCGGTGATATGGCTGATTATATGATTGAAACTGGTAAAGGAAGACCTATTACAAAAGAAGAAGCTTTAGCTACTTTAAAGCAAGCTGAAGATTTAGGCTATGTTCACCAAATAACAAATATCGATGGTGAAAATAAGATTTTCGCTATTTGTAACTGTAATGTTAAAATTTGTAACGCTTTAAGAACAAGTCTTTTATTTAATACACCTAATATGTCAAGAAGCTCATATACAGCTAAGGTTGAGCCTTCAAAATGTGTTGCTTGCGGTAGATGTGTTGAATATTGCCCAGCTGGTGCTGTAAAGCTTGGTCAAAAATTATGTAAAAAGGATGGAAGCAAGGTTACATATCCTGTTTCTGTTTTACCTGATAAGATTCATTGGGGTAAATATGCTTGGGATGAAAACTATCGTGATACTGCAAGAATGCATAATTCATATGCTACAGGTTCATCTCCTTGTAAGGCAGCATGTCCTGCTCACGTTCCAGTTCAAGGCTATTTAAAGATGGCTAACCAAGGAAGATATCAAGAAGCATTAGCTTTAATTAAAAAGGAAAATCCATTTCCAGCTATTTGTGGACGTGTATGTAATAAACGTTGCGAGGAAGCTTGTACAAGAGCTAAGCTTGATGAAGCTGTTGCCATTGATGCTGTAAAGAAATTTATTGCTGATAGAGATATTAATGCAGAAACAAGATATATTCCAAATAAAGTAATTCCTAAGCGTCATGGTGAATTTGATGAAAAGATTGCTATTATTGGTGCTGGTCCAGCTGGTCTTTCTGCAGCTTATTATTTAGCTTTATTAGGATATAAGCCACATGTATTTGAAAAGAACGCTAAGCCAGGCGGAATGATGCAATATGGTATTCCATC
Organism: Acholeplasmatales bacterium; assembly: GCA_017524905.1. Lineage (GTDB taxonomy): Bacteria > Bacillota_I > Bacilli_A > Acholeplasmatales > Anaeroplasmataceae > Anaeroplasma. The sequence goes on from JAFXUP010000091.1 coordinate 13,180, forward strand.
ATATAAGCTTGAAAAGGATGTAATTGATGCTGAAATTGAAGTAATTAAAGCATTAGGTGTTGAAATTGAATGTGGTGTTGAGGTTGGTAAGGATATCACTATTGAATCTTTAAAAAAGCAAGGCTATAAAGCATTCTATGTCGCTATTGGCTGCCAAGGTGGTAGAAGACCAAATGTTTTAAATGATACTGCAAATGGAACAAGCGTTGCTGTTGAATATTTAAAGAATGCATATGAAAAGATGGAAAGCCTAGAGGGATTAGATGTTGTAGTTATCGGTGGTGGTAATGTTGCTATCGATTGTGCAAGAATTTCTCATAGATTAAATGCAAAATCAGTTAATATGTATTCACTTGAAGATTTAGCTTCAATGCCAGCATCTAAAGATGAAATCTTAGAAGCTAAGGAAGAAAATGTTGTTATCAACAATTCTTGGGGTCCTAAGGAAGTATTAGTTGATGATAAGAATAATGTTACAGGAATTGTATTAAAGAAGTGCTTAAGAACAATTGATCCTGAAACAAAGAAATTCTCACCATTATATGATGAGGATGAAACAATCACAGTTAAGGCTGATAAGATTGTATTTGCTATTGGTCAAGCAATTGAATGGGGTGACCTATTAAAGAATACAAAGGTTACATTCTGGAGAGGTAATTACCCTGTTGCAGATAAGCTAACTTATCAAACAGAAGATCCTGAAATCTTCGTTGGTGGAGATGTTTATACAGGTCCTAAGTTTGTTATTGATGCCATCGCTCAAGGTCATGAGGTTGCAGATTCTATTCATAGATTTGTTCGTCCTCATGCATCAATGACTATTGGTAAGGATAGAAGAGACTTCAAGCCTTTAGATACTGATGATGTTAAATTTGAAGGATATGATACTGCAAAGCGTCAAATAGAAGGTATCGATGAGACTGTTGATCATAAGATGTCATTTAGAGATGCTCATAAGACATTTACTGAAGAACAAGTTAAGATTGAAACATCTAGATGTTTAGGCTGCGGTGCTTCAGTTGTAGATTATAATAAGTGTATCGGATGTGGTGTATGTACAACTAAGTGTGAATTCGATGCAATTCATTTAGTAAGAGATCATCCTGAATGTACTAATATGAGACCTGCTGAAAAGAAGGTTACAGGCTTATTAAGCTATGCAGCACTTCGTGGTATTAAGATTGTTGGCCATTCATTCTCAGGTGAAGCTCGAAAGATGAGAAAGAAGAGAAAAGCTTGGAAGAAGCACTATAAGGTAGCTAAGAAGACTCATCCAAATACAGGAAACGCTGAAAATGCATGAGCTTGGAATAGTTTTTCACATCATCGAAAAGCTTGAGAAGGTTGCAAAAGAAAATAATGTAAAAGAAATAACTAAGGTTAACCTAGAAATAGGTGAGGTATCATTAGTTATTCCTAGCTATTTTTTAGATGTTTGGAAATGGGCAATTAAAAAATCAACCTATATGAAAAACTGTGAATGCAACATTATAAGAATAGAGGCAATAAGCTTTTGTGAAGAATGTAAAGAAACATTTAAAACAACAAAATTTGCTAAAATTTGTCCAAAATGCTTAAGTAACAAAACATACCTTGTTACAGGTGATGAGGTTAATATAAAAGATATAGAAGTATTGGAGTAGGAATTTTTCCTACTCTTTTTTCTTATTTTAATATTTTTATTATTATTCTATTATTTTATTTTTTATCTTAAAATTCGATATTTTTTTTGATATAATAGCAATGTTAGTGTTTTTTTTAACACTGAATTAAAAAGTAAATATTATAGGAGTATAAAAAAGTGAAGAAAAAGTGTTTTGTAATGATCCTTATTTTTTCATTTTTAGCATTATTATTTTTTAAGGCTGAGGCTGAAGAAAATAATACTACTTTAACATCAAATGATGATGTTCTTTTAGTTAATGAAGGATTTAGTATTGATGTTACAGGATATCATGAAGTTAGGGTAAATGATATGGTAAATGATGAGCCTGTTGCTGAAAATAAAGAAATTAAGGATAGTGGTTATTACGAAGTCACTTATGTTTCTAAATTTGAAAGAATTGAAACAGTAATTGATGAGAATAATAACACTAAAGAGGTTACAACAGAGTATTATGAATCTAAAGTTTTTAAATACACTATTGTAAATGTTGATTTAAGGGAAGACGAAGTTTACTTTGAAGAAAAGAAATTTAATTTAGAAGAAATTAAAAATGTTTCTTATACATTAAACGGAAAAGAAGTAATAGGCGATGTTATTACTAATAAAGAAGGACATAATGAACTTGTTATTTCAAATGGTTCTAATTCAAAAACAATTGAATTTGATATTTTTAAATTCAATAATAAAGAAGAATTAGATGGTAACAATTCTACTCAATTACAAACTTTAGAATATACTCAAGGCACAAATGCGAAAGTATATTTAAATAATGATAATGAGGAATTTGATGGAAATATAAATACATTTGGTAATTATCATTTTGAAGTTAGAAATACAAAAGATGAGATTATTGGCCAATTATCATTTGTTATAGATCCAATAATTACTATTAATGGAACAAAATATACTGCCTTAAATTCAGTTGTTGAATTAAAAGGAAGTATATCTTTAAGCACATATGCAAAAATTGAATATTCATATGAGCCATTAACTCAAACATTATCAGGAAATAATATTTATAATGGATATGTTACATATAACCCTGGTTTAAATACTTTAAAAATATCAGGTGTTGGAAGCTATAATTTAGAGCTTTTATTTAAGATTAATCCAACAACTAATATTATTGATAATCATACTTATGAAAAAGAAGTATTACCGATGGTTTCAGGTGGTAATGTTAAAATAAATGGGTATGATTTTGAATTAGGAAATACTATTACAACATCTGGTAAATATGAAATGGTTATTTCAGGCTTAGAACAAGAAAATGTTTCAACATTCCATTTCAATGTTTCTGAAGAGGAATTAAATGTAAAAAATGATACATTTACTCAAGCTATAATTCCAGCTAAAACAAACAATCATATGACTTTAAATTATAAGACTTTAAATGATGAAGAATATAATAGTGTTGAAGAATATAATAGTGGTGAAGTTATATCTAAAATTGGTTATTATAAATTAGATATTTATTATCCAACATATGAGGTAAATGATAATGATTCTAATCCTTATAATGATAATAAATTTATAAAATCATCAAATTACTATGTTGTTACATATGAATTTGAGATTAAAGAAGGAATAAATATCATTGATGGAAAAGAATATTTTGATAGTGTAATTATTTTATTTTCAGGAGATAACGCAACACTTACTTTTGATAAAGAATCTCCTAAATCAATTCCCTCAGGCTATATAGCTGATAAGGTTGGTAAATATTCGCTAGATTATAATGGAAATATTTATAATTTTACAGTTACACCAAGATTAAATGTAGAAGATAGTCAAGTATATTTAGATCAAGCATTAATTTTAAAATCATATGATTTTACTAAAAATAGTGATGTTGAATTTAAATTAGTAGCTGAAACAGGAACTGATTCTCAAGAGACTCATACATATACAACAAATAAATCTACAACAAAAGACGAAATAATTAATAAGACCTTATCAGTTGGTACATATGAATTAACTATTACCGCAAATTCATATACTAAAAAGGTTAATTTTATTGTTATTTCATCAAAGGTTATATCAAGAGGTCAAGCTTATACTAATGGTAAAAATTTTGAATTTTTGATGTATGGAGTTAAAGTATTTTTAACAAGTCCAAATACAGAAACTAGAAATAGAACGACTGCTAAATATAATCAAGAAAATATATATTCAGTAGGTAAGCATTATTTCACATTTGAATTTAATGGTACATCTACATCAACTGATGTTGATTCAGCAATATTTTTCTATGTTTTACCTGTTGTAAAAATTAATAATAATGTTAATAATTCTAAAACAATATCAAGTGATTTAAAGGCTACATTAACATTTAAAGATGGTTTAGGTTCTGATATAGAAAATGATAATTATCATCCATTATCATTAGATAATAAATCTAATCAAAAACAAATTGAAAAAAATGATTCAAATTATTATTTTGATGAAATTGGTATTCATTATATTACTTTAAATTTAGATGGCTATTCTTATAGAATTACATTAACTATTGATTCTTATTTCTATGAGGATGAGATTAAAGATGAAAATAAGGTATCATCATCAACTACTGAAACTTATGCAACAACTACAAATGTTTATGAAACAGAAGTAACATTTGTTACTCAAAATAATTGCTTAGGCTTTAAGCTTGATGATATTAGTGATGCAAATGGTGTAAAGATTACTGAGGTTGGTAATCATAAATTATACTTATATGGTACTAATGGCTATAAAAAGGTCTTAACATTTGTAATAAAAGAAAGAGTAGAATTAGCTACTAATGAAGTATTAGAAACAAAAGATAATTATAAAGATTATACTTTTAAGACTTCTATTTTATTAAATATATATGGTGATGCTGAAGCATTACTAGATACAGCATCTTATACATCTGGTGATTTGATTGAAACAGTTGGTAACCACATTTTAGTTATTAAAGGTGCAAATGGCTATACAAAAAATTATAGATTTAGCATTTTAGAAACATTAACTGTTAATTCTAAAGGTGGTAATTCAAATACTTTTGTATCAAAATATTATGAAGCATTTAGTTTTGGAATTAACTATGATAACTGCGCTACATGCACTTTAAATGGAAAAGCAGTTCTTGATGTTGTTACAATTGATACAATTGGTTACTACACATTAAAGATTACTGGTACAAATGCTTATGTATCTACATATTCATTTGAGGTATTACCTACATTATCATTTGTTTCAAAAGAATCAGCTGATAATAGTTTATTAACAAACTATAAACAAAAGGTTACTCCAACTTTAGATAATTCTAAGGGATTAAAATATGAATCAGTTACTTTAAATGGTGCTGCTTATGATTTTGATACACCACTAGATACAGTTAATACTTATGAATTAGTTTTAACAGGTGTTGGTTCTTATAAAGAAACTAAGTTATTCAGCATTAATGAATCATTATTATATTCTTTAGATAATAATGAATATACAAATGTATCTAATACTTTAGTTAAAGAAACTGGTAAAAAGGTTTATATCAAAAAGGAATATGCTGACATTAATTATGTAAGTGTTAAATTAAATGGAAAAGTAGTTTCTGATAGTGAACTTTCTGATTTCATTATTGTTGATACATTAGGTAATAACAAATTAGTAATTAATAATGTTACTTATGAAATTAAATTAACAGAAGTAAATGTGAATTTATATACATCTATACCTTCAGCAAAGGCTAATAAGCTTGATTCTTTAGATATAATTAAATTTGATGATGAATTAACTAAAACTATTAAATTAGATGGTTGTGCATATACTAATTTATCAATTTCAACATTTGGTCTACATAGGGTTACAGTTGAAGGTGTTAACTATACTAATACATATTATTTCTTCATTAACTTAAATACAAATATTGAAAACAATAAATCTTATAATACAAATATTGATATCAAAGCTAACACAAATAATATTCAAGTTTTAGCTAATACAACTCCTATTACAGGTACACTTGATAAGGTTGGTACATATAAGGTTACATTTAGTGATGTATATGGTTCAGAAGAACAATATACAATTTCTTTAGAGGCAAGCCTTAAGGCAAATGGAAATGATTTATCTTCATTTGAAACAGCTGATTTAATTAATATTGGCTATGTAGATGGTTCTAATAAATATAGCAGTATTTTATTAAATGGTAATGATTATGATTTCACAACTATTAATACAATTGGTAATAATGAATTAGTATTAGTTGATATTAATGGTAATGAAACTTTATATACATTAACAATTAATTCTAATAACTATATTACTTCAACAGTATATGCTGATGCTGCTTCAACTTTAAACAATGAAGTTGAAAGCTTCACTTTAGGCTTAAATCAAGATTATAAAGCTACAGTTAAATTAGATGAAACAGATTCAACAAATAACCTATATGGTCTACATAAGGTCACTGTATTAGGTGTTAATGATTATGAAGCTAATTATTATTATGCTATTAAATTAGTTTCTAATTTAGAAGCTACATCTTATGAATTATCTAAAGATATTGATATGAATGCTAAATTTACAGTAGATGGAAATGAAACATCATCTGTAACAGAAGTAGGTAATCATAAGGCAACTATTTATAAATATAATGCTGATAAAACTAATAAATATGATACTCTAGAAGTTGAATTTGTAATCACTGAAAAGGTATCAGGCTTTGATGAGGTTAATAATAATGTTGTTACACCTTTAATTGAAGGTGAAGTAGCTTCAGTTGCATTGACTAATGTTAATTATCAAGCTGGTGATAAGGTTACTAAGGTTGGTAAATATACATTAACTATTACTGGTTCAAATGGATATGTTAATAATTATAGCTTTGAAATTATTCCTGTAATTACATTTGAAAGCGAAAATGATTTAAATACTGAAACTAAAAAGATTACATGTAGTGATAGCGAATTAGTATTTGATGTTTATCTAAATGGCAAATTAACTAATTCAAATGTTATTGATACAATTGGTAATAATAAAGTTGAAATCAAAGGCTTTGATTATTCAACATCTTATGATGTTTTATTAGTTGAAGAAACTAATGTTTTAGATACATATAATGCATCTGATAACTTTATTCCAATGGTAACTAATTTAAATGCTAAAGCTTTATATTTAGATGGAAAAGTATATGATGGTAAGAAGGTTACATCTTATGGTACTCATGAGTTTAAGGTTTTAGGCGTTAATGATTATGAAAACACATATTACTTTGATGTAACATTAGATACAGACTTATTATTAGATGAATATAATGAATGCCAAGTAATTAACTCAAATTCAAATGTTTATGTTAATGAGTTAGAATCTAATTCATTAGAATTAGTTGGATATAACAAGGTAAAATATGTTGGCTTAGATAAAGAAAATATTAAGACTGTTTTATTAAAAGAAAACATTAATGGTTATAATGGTAATTCATATATTTATAAGCATTTATTAAGATTTGAAAATGTATCATGTATTATCTTAGATGATAATAGAATTGATGCAGTTAATAATGTTATTGAAATTGAAGTAAAAGAAGTAGGTAATCATACATTTAAGCTATTAGGTTTAAATAATTATGAATCTCAAACTTACTCATTTACAATCATTGAAGATTTCGCATTAGAGGATTCTTATAATAATGAAGTTTTAATTAATGTAGAAAATGTTAAAGGATTATTATTAAATGGTAAAGAATTTGAAAATAATACTTTAGTTACATTAATTGGTAAATATAAATTAACAGTATTAGGTGTTAATGGCTATAAGAATACATATGAATTCACAATTAACTACAATATCGAAGGTATTGAAGATGGTGGAATCTATGTTGGTAAAGCTTATGCTAAAGCATCAAATGCTAAGATGACTTTAGATGGTAATGAATATTTATCTGGTGATGCTATATATGAGGTAGGCTACCATACTCTTGTTGTTAAGGGTGATGGTGCTACTGACACTTATACATATAATTTCACAATCTTACCTGATTTAACTCAAAATGAATTAGTAAATGATTATGAATTAAATGACTTTACATTAAATGAAGCTAAGGCATTTAATGTTTCTAGTGATACTAAATTAGTATTAACATTAAATGGAAATGCTTATGATGGTTCTTTAATTAACAAGGTTGGTAAATATGAATTAGTGTTAGAAGGATCTAATGGTTATAAGAAGATATTTAGCTTTACTGTAGAACCAGAAGTAATGAATGTAAATTCAGTTTATAATGATGTATTCGTTGCTGATATTTCAGATAACTTAGAATATACTTTAACATTAAATGGAAAAGCTTATGATGGTTCATCAGTTAATAGAATTGGTAACTATGAATTAGTATTAACAGGTGTTAATGGCTATTCAAAAGAATTCAAATTTACAGTTGAACCAGAAGAAATCGTAATTGATTCAGTTTATGAAGAAGCATTCGCTTTTGTACTTGCTGGTAATTTAACATGTGATTATTTATTAAATGGAAAAACTTATGATGGTTCATCAATTAATAAGGTTGGTAATTACACATTAGTATTAAATGGAGAAAATTATACTAAAGAATTTAATTTCCAAATTAAAGAAACATTATCTTATCTAAATGGTGAAGTATATGAAAAGCTAAATAGTGAGCTTATTTATAATGATGAAGTAATCATTAGAAATGATAATGATTTACAATATGAAATTCTATTAAATGACGAAGAAATAGCTTCTTTAACATCTATTAATAAATTAGGTAATAACACGCTTGTTATTTTAGGTGAAAATGGCTATAAGGCTCAATATAACCTATTATTAAAAGAAACTGTTAACTTTGCAGATTCTCTATCTTATAAGGATTCAGACTCATTTACACCTTCAATTACTAATAAGCTTGTTGGTGATATTTTAATTGATGGATTAACAACTAATACATTAAAAGGCTTTGGTAAGCATATTGTTACTATTAAGGGCTTAAATTATGAAAAGAATTATGATTTATATATTGAATTAGATTCTAATATTGAAGCTAATGATATTTATAATGAATCAAAAGAAATTGTTATTAATTCATTATTTACAATTGATGGTAAAGAATATAATGAAAGAAAGGTATTAGATGAGGTTGGTAACCATAAGATTGTTATTTTAGGTGCTAACGGAGTAACTAAAGAATTAAATATCACAATCACTGAAAAGGTAGCTGGTATTGAGGATAAGGGTGTTTATAATTCATTTGTAACACCAAATATTAAAAATGCTAAGCTTTTATTAGATGGTATGCCATTTGAAAGTGAAACTAATGTAACTTTAGTTGGTAATTATGTATTAGAAGTATTAGGTACTAATGAATATAAGAAGGTTTATAATTTCACAATTAATAATAAAGCATTTGAAGACAATCAAGTATTAAATGAATCATTATTAATTAATATTCCAGATGCTAAATTATATGTAGATGGAATTGAAATCGAAAACAATACAATTATTGAAGAAGTAGGTGTTCATACTCTTCAAGTTGTTGGTTTAAATGGCTATTCAAATGAATATAAATTCACAATTAATAATAAGGAATTTTTAAATGATCAAATCGTTAAGGGTAGCCTATTAATTAATATTCCAAATGCTAAATTATTTGTTGATGGAGAAAAAATTGAAAATAATTCTATGATTAATGCGGTTGGATATCATACATTAACTGTAGTTGGTACAAATAATTATTCAAATGAATATAAATTTACAATTACACCTGATACTCAAATTGTTCAAACTGAAACAGAAAAGGGTATGGTAGCAAGTATTACATCAACAAATGTTTGTCAATCAATTGAAATTGATGATGTATATTATGAAGCAGGTCAAAGCTATTCAAATATTGGTAATCATACCTTAAAAATTATTGGTGCAAATGGCTATGAATATGAAACTGATTTTACAGTAGATGCTGCCTTAGGTGTAAGTGATGAAGGTGTTTATAAGGATAAGGTTGTTATTAGTGTATTAGATGCCAATGAAATCATTTTAGATGGTGTTGAGGTAACAAAGGATGTTGTTATTTCAAATGGTACTCATACATTGACAATTATTGGCGCAAATGGTTATGAAAAAACAGTAACATTTACATATTATAATCCTAATAATATGTTTGTTATTATTTGTACTATTTCTTTATGCTTAGTATTTATTACAACTTTAGGTGCAACATTATTTGTTAAAAAAAGAAAGGGGATTAAATAATGAATCAAATATTAGAAAATTATTTTAAGGTAATCGCTCTTATCTTTACAGTTTTAACTAGCGTTATATTTGCAACTTATATGCTACTTAAAAATAAGCTTGAAATAGAAGATGAAAATACTAAATTAAATATTGCATCAACAACTGTTGTCTCTATTTATGAGGTTATTCATATAATTGCATTAATATATACTGGTACTAATGTTGTTTTAAAGCTTTATACTGTATTTTTAACTGTAAGCTTATCTATGTTAATTTTTTCTGAAACTTTTTATATAATAACTTTTGTTAAATTAAAAAATAAATATTTAAAGGAAAAAGAAAAGAATAAGAATAATGAAGATGCTATAGAAGATATAGCTTCTGATGAAAAGCTTAATATAAGTAATTTATAATGAAAATGCCACCTTGGTGGCGTTTTCTTATATAAAACGATTAAACAACTGTTTAAATTTAAATTTATATATGTTAAAATTAATTAGACAAAAAGAAAGAAGATGATAATATGGCTTGTACAACTATTTTAGTTGGTAAAAAAGCAAGCTATGATGGTTCAACCATGATAGCTAGAAATGATGATGGAAATTTTGATGAGAAAAAATTAATTATTGTTAATCCAAAGGATCAACCTAAAAAATATAAAAGTAAAATTGGTCATTTAGAAATTGAATTACCAGATAATCCTTTAAGATACACATCAACACCAAGTGTAAATCCAGAACATGGTATTTGGGCTGCAAATGGTATTAATGAGGCAAATGTTTCTATGACTGCAACAGAAACTATTACATCTAATATGAGAGTATTAGGTGCTGATCCTTATGTTGTTGGTAAAGAAAAAAATGAACCATGGGGAATTGGAGAAGAGGATTTAGTTGTTTTAGTTTTACCTTATATTAAAACAGCTAAAGAAGGTGTTTTAAGATTAGGTGCTTTACTTGAAAAATATGGTACATATGAAGCTAATGGTATAGCCTTTGCTGATAAGGATGAAATTTGGTGGTTAGAAACTATTGGTGGACATCATTTTATCGCAAGAAGAGTTAAAGATGATGAATATGTATTAATGCCAAATCAATTTGGTATTGATAGATTTGATCTAAATGATGCTTTTGGTGCTCAAAAGGAAAATATATGTTCAAAGGATTTAAAGGAATTCATTAAAAACAATTTCTTAGATTGTAATAATGATGGTATTTTTAATCCAAGAAAGATATTTGGTTCTCATACAGATCAAGATCATGTATATAACACACCAAGAGCTTGGTTTATGGCAAGATATTTTAATCCAAGAACATACAAATGGGATGGACCTAATGCTGATTTTACACCTGAATCAGATGATATTCCTTGGTCATTAGTTCCTGAAAGAAAAATTGGAGTTGATGAGGTAAAATATATTTTATCTTCATATTATCAAGGTACTGAATTTAACCCATATTCAAAAGGTGAAAGAAAGGGTATGTATAGATCTATTGGTATTAATAGAACAGGTGTTATGGCAATATTACAAATAAGAGGATATATGCCAAAAGAAATTCAAGGTGTTGAATGGATTTGTTTTGGTTCTAATGCTTTTAATACAGTTTTACCTATTTATACAAATGTTTTAGATATGCCTAAATATATTAAAAATACAACTTTAACTGTTGATACTAATACATTCTATTGGGCATCTAGATTGATTGGAGCTTTAGTTGATCCTATTTATGGTTCAGCAATTCAATTTGTAGAAAGATATCAAGGAAAGACTCTAGCAGAAGGTCAAAGATTATTAAATGAATTTGATAAGAAATTTATTGAATCAAAGGATGTTAATATTTTAGCTAAGGCTAATGAAGAAATATGTAAGATGGGTAAGACTGAAACTGATAAAGCATTAAGTCAAGTTTTAAGAGCATCATCTCAACATATGAAAAATGGTTATAATAGAGCCGATAATTAATATTAAAAAAGAAAATCAGGTGAATCCTGATTTTTTTATTGTTTAAATAATATTTTTTATTGTAAAACGATAAAATAATGCTATAATATTTTTGAGGTGTTAAAATGAAAAGAATTTCTTTATGGTTAAAAATTTTAATGATTATTTATTTTTTAGTAGGCCTTGCCTTTTGTTTTTTAGCTAATCCATATTTATATGGTATCTACTTTAATAATTCAATTGGAAGTAAAACAACAGTTGAAATAATAGCATATGCTATTAATTTGTTATGCTCAATACCATGCTTTGTTTTATTATATTATGGATTTAAAGCTTCAATTATATTAGAGCATGATGAAACATTAATATCACATGATGGTAGTAAAACATTAAAGATTGCAGGTTTTATACTATCAATTGATTCATTAGTTTTTGTTATTAGTCATTTAGCTTTATCATTGTTTATTGAAAAATGGATAATTGAAGTATCTTTAGCATTTTTAGGATTTATTGGGCTAACTATTGGTGCATTACTTGTTGTTGTATCTTATTCATTAAATAAGGCTACAGAAATTAAAGAAGATAATGAGGCGATAATATGATAGAAGTAGATTTATCTGTTATGATGGCAAAAAGAAAAACTAAGCTAACTGACTTAGCTGAATATGTAGGTATAACAATCGCGAATGCATCCTTATTAAAAACAGGTAAGGTAAAAGGAATTCGTTTTGATACATTAAATAAGATTTGTGAATTTTTGAATTGTCAACCGGGAGATATATTAAGTTATCATGAAGAAAACAAAGATAATATATGATCTTATTGTCATATTGGTGTTCTTTTCGTTTGTTATAATATTTCTTAGGTTTATTTTTAGTGGTAGTGCTTTTTGGTATAATTCAAAAGAGTATGAAAGACCAACTCTAGAAGCCTTTATGGAAAAGTTCAAAGCTGAACCTGCCACTATATATGTATATGATTATGAAACAAAAGAAGATGTAATCCTTGATAAGGATTTTGAGATGATTAATTATTTTGAAGAGGTTACTATTAATGATCATCTTGTTGGAGTTTCTGAAAATGAAAGGAATATTCGATTAGGAAGTCCAAACTATGAGAATGAAGAGGATAGCTTGTATTTATATATTCGTGACTATCAATTAATTGAATTAAATTCAATTCATACTCATAGATACTATAGTGTAAGTAAAGAAGATGGAGAGAAATTGGTAGAAAAAGCAACTGAAATCATCCAAAAGGAAGAATCTTATTTAGAAAAAGAAAGAGAAGAAAAAAAGAAATTAACATGTTGGGATATATTTGTTAATTCTAATAATTCTAATTATGGCTTTTCATTAGATAATAAATTGGATGAATATAAATATATTGATAGTGATAATAAAATAATTAAGCTTTTAGAAAATATCAATCATGAGTTAGTAGATAAATCAGTTTATAAACCACTTCTTAGATATGGATATGATACATCTGATTATAATTTTGATTTTATATTAGATAAAGATTTAGAAAAAATAACATTTAGAAGAGAATGGAAAAATCGTTATAATAAATCTTGTTTTTCAAATGCTTCATATAAAATTTCTAAAGATGATGGTGCTTTAATATATGATAGCTTAAGAAGGGAAATATAATATGATAAGCGGAAAAGAAACTAAAAAAATAATAATTTTAAGAACAATATTATTAATTTTATTTTTTGCAGACCTTCTTTTAGGAATTCATTTATTGGTCAAAGATAGTCAAATGTGGAGTCTAAGATGGCTTTGGGCTATTGAAGGCGTACTAATTGTAGCTTCAATTGTGATAGCTATATATAGAATATCTATAACTAAAAAAGAATATACTAATTATTTAATTACAGGAAGTCCTGTTTTAAATTTAATAGTTTTTATTGGTGGATTATTAATATATGTTGGTTTAATAGCAATTGTAATTCGTGGATATGATTATGATAGAAAAAGAATGCCTGAAATAAAAGAAGAATTTTTAAGACAAGCAAGCTATGCTAGAGTTGAATTTGGGAATCAATGTAAAGAAAAACACTATTATAATATGCAATCTGTTGTAGAAATGGTAAATGATTTAGATTTTTTAGAGGTTGGATATGGTGATGAGAAATGCTCAAGGGAGAATTATTTATTTAGTGTTGAAGTAATAGAAGATGAATATTGGTTATATCTTAGGTTTTATCGTGGAACTTCTTGGATAGAGTATTATTTTTCTTATGGTGATATTTTTCCATCAACTGAAACATTCTATATTAAAAGTGATAGTGTGGAAATAGAGGCAATATATAATTACATAATTGAAAATCATGAAGAATTTCATAAGATAGAAGAAAATAAAAATGGTGAAGAATAGTATAGTGAACCCATAAAATTGGACTCTATATAAAATTAATTTAATATTACTTGATTTAAGGATTGATGTCTATACATTATAGGTGTCAATCCTTTCAATTTTGTACTAATACGTTTATTGTTGTAATATTCTATGTATTCTTTCATTGCTGTTTCAAGTTCATCTAATGACTCGAATTCATATTCATGGCCATAAAACATTTCGTTTTTCATTGTTCCAAAAAAGATTTCCATTACA
>JAFXUP010000092.1 GCA_017524905.1 Acholeplasmatales bacterium
AGAAGTTAAAAATCCAATTAAGCCTTTAATGCCTATGACTGAAGATAGAGCAGTTATGAGACAAAGCCTATTAAATGGTGTAATTGATGCTGTTAAATATAATAAGGCTCGTAAGATGGATAATGTTAATATCTTTGAAATAGGTAAAACTTATTCAACAGAGGGTGAATCACTTCATTTAGCAATCGCCATGACTGGTATATTTGAAAGAGAAGATTGGAATGGCTTTAAGCAAGTTGCTGATTTTTACTTATTAAAGGGTATTTTAGATTCAACATTAGAAAAGCTAAATATTAAAGTATCTTATCAAGCAGATTCAAGCTTAGCTAATTTCCATCCAGGTAGATGTGCAGAAATTATTTTCAACAACAGAAGAATTGGTACAATTGGCCAATTACATCCTAAATTTGCCAAGGAAAATGATTTAGGTCAAACAGTAGCATTAGAAATTGAACTAGCTGATATTTTATCTAATGTTGGCGCATTTGCTTATAAGCCAATTAATAAATTCCCTGCAATTCAAAGAGATTTAGCAATTGTATGTAAAAAAGATATTAAGGCTTTAGATATTGAAACATTAATTAAGCAAACAGGTAAAAAGCTATTAACTAATGTTGAATTATTTGATTTATATACAGGAGAAAATGTTGGAGAGGATGAAAAATCTTTAGCATTTAAATTAACATTTGAAGATCCTAATAAGACATTAGAAACAGAAGATGTTGATAAGATTATTAAATCAATTGTATTTAGATTAGATTCTGTTTATAAAGCAAGATTAAGATAATTTAATTTTAAAATTAAAAGAAATGGCTATCACACCATTTCTTTTTCTTTTCTTTTGATTAAATTTATATTATAATGTTTGCGGTGATAATTATATGCAAAGTATTTATAATTATTCAGAAGAAATGTTAAAGGAATACCTAATTAATTTAGGCTTAAAGCCATTTAGATCTAAACAAATCATAGAATGGCTATATAGAAAAAAGGTTAAATCATTTGATGAAATGACTAATATTTCTAAGGATTTTATAGCTAAATTAAAGGAAGATTTTTATATTGATTTATTAAAATGTGTTGTAAATCAAAAATCTTCAGATGGTACTCAAAAATTTCTATTTGAATTAAATGATGGAAATTTAATAGAATCAGTTTTAATGAATAACGATTATGGTTATTCTATTTGTGTTACATCAGAGGTTGGATGTAATATGGGATGCGTATTTTGTGCATCTGGTATGAAGAAAAAATTAAGAAACTTAGAAACATCAGAAATGGTTAAGCAAATTTTAACTGTAGAAGAAATCGCAGGTATTAAAATTACTCATATTGTAGTTATGGGTATTGGTGAACCATTTGATAATTATGAAAATGTCTTAAATTTCTTTAGAATCGTTAATAACCCATTAGGACTTGAAATAGGCTCAAGACATATTACAGTATCTACTTGTGGCTTAGTTGATAAAATTAAAGAATTTGCTTTATTCCCTTTACAGGTTAATTTAGCATTATCCTTACATGCACCAACTCAAGAAATAAGACAAGAGATTATGCCTATTGCGAAAGCTTATAGCCTAGATAAGGTTATAGATGCTATAAAATATTATATTGATAAAACTAATAGAAGAGTTACATTAGAATATATTTTATTGCGTGATTTAAATGATACAAAAGAATGTGCAAATAAGCTTGCAGATTTAATTCATGGATTAAATGTATATGTAAATTTAATTCCATATAATGAGGTAAAAGAAAAACCATATAAAAGAAGTGAAAAATTTAGAATGGTTGAATTCTTTGATATATTAAAGAAAAGACATATTAATGTACAATTAAGAAGAGAACAAGGTTCAGATATTGATGCTGCCTGTGGTCAGCTAAGAAGTAAGCATATGGCTTAGGAGGAATGAATGAAAGGAAGAATAATCAATTTAGTTGGTGGTGTTTATAAGGTATTAAAAGAAGATGGTAATACTATAAGCATTAAAGCTAGAGGACGCTTAAGAGCGGAAAAAAGATTAGAGGTTAACGAAAAAAGTAAATCTACAAAGGCTTCAATTCAAACTGTTAAGAATTCACCAAAGGTTGGAGATATTGTTTTAATTGAAAATGAAATGATATCTAAAATAATGGATAGAAAGAATTCTTTAATTAGACCTGATATAGCCAATGTAGATCAAATATTATTAGTATTTGCTTCTAAAGAACCAGATTTTTCCTTTTATTTATTAGATTTATTCTTAGTTAATATATTAAAACAAAAAATTGATGCAGTAATTGTTATTACTAAAATAGATAAATTATCCGATTTAGAATTAAAAGATTTAAAGGATAAAATGACCTATTATGAAAAATTAGGCTTTAAGGTTATCTATGTTTCAAGTAAAAATAATATTGGTATAGATTTAGTTTCTAAAGCATTAGAAAATAAAATTACAGTTTTATCAGGCCAAACAGGAGCTGGTAAATCAACCTTAATTAATGCTTTAATTCCTGACTTTAATTTACAAACTCAAGAAATATCATATGCTTTAGGGAGAGGTAAGCATACAACAAGAGAAACTAACCTATATTTATATAAGGGTGGATTTATAGGAGATACTCCTGGTTTTTCTAAATTGGATTTATTAGGAATAGATGAGGAAAGCTTAAAGGATTTATTTATCGAATTTAAGGGATGTAATTGTCGTTTTAAGGATTGTAATCATAAAGAAAACATTTTGGGCTGCGGAGTAAAGGAAGCAGCTTTAAATGGCGATATTTTAAAATCAAGATATGATAGCTATTTAAAAATGTTGAATGAATTATTAAGGAGAAAAAAATAATGAAGGTATCTTTATCAGTATTAAATGTAGATTATATGAATGCTTATGAATCATTAAAGGATATAGTTGATTTAGTAGATTATGAGCATTTAGATGTTATGGATGGAGAATTTGTACCTAATATCTCTTTTGGACCTGATTTTGTTAAATCATTAAAGAAGGTAGCTAAAAGACCTTTTGATACACATTTAATGATTATGCATCCTCAAAATTATATCGATAAATTTGTAGATGCAGGCTCTGATTATATAACATTTCATGTAGAAGCTGATTGTAATCCAATGGATGTTATAAATCAAATTAAAGCAAAAGGCGTTAAAGCTGGTATTTCAATTAAACCAAAAACAAGTGTAGAAAAAATAAAAAAATATCTACCTTATTTAGATATGGTTTTAGTTATGTCAGTTGAACCAGGCTTTGGTGGACAAAGCTTTATGGAAAATTCAATTGATAAGGTTAAGGAATTAAAAAAATTAAAGGATGAATTTGGTTATAGCTATTTAATTAATATCGATGGTGGTATTAATAATGAAACAGCAAAGTTTATTTCTCCTTATGTTGATTTAGCAGTAGTAGGATCTTATTTAACTAAGGCTAATGATAAATTAGATAGATTAAATTTATTAAAGAAATTATAAAATAGGGGCTGTAAAAAAATAGGTTTTTACAACCTCCTTTTTTATTGACTTATTATTAAAACCATTCTATAATAAAAATAGGTAATATATTACATAATTAGAGAGGGTTAATTATGAAACTAGAAGAACAACTAAAAGATAACATTCCACCTGAATCATATTTAATAGGATTATTAAGTTCATTTAATAATAGCTTTCAAGCTACTGCTGATTTAATATATAAGGAAATAACATGGAAACAATTCTTTGCTATTGTTTGTATAAGTATATGTAAAGAAGCTCCAACATTAGGAGAAGTAAGCAAACTAATGGGAAGTAGTCATCAAAATGTTAAACAAATATTATTAAAACTAGAAAAAATAGGTTTTATAAAATTTGTAACTGATGATATAGATAAAAGAAAACAAAGAATTCTATTAACTGATAAATGTATAAAGTTTTCTAATGATAATAATGTTGAAGCATTAAAGAAAATGGCTATATTATACAAAAATATAGATAAAAAAGACTTATTAACAACAATTAAAGTAATAAGCCAAATGAGAAATAATCTAATCGAAATGTAGGTGTATATATGAAGATAATTATATATGGAACTGTTTATGGTTCATCTAAAAGATATGCAGAAATATTAAGCAAAAAATATAATATGGAAATGAAAAGTTTTAATGAAATAAAAGACATTAATATATATGATGAAATCATCTATATAGGATCTTTGTATGCTGGTGGAGTATTAGGAATGAAAAAAACTTTAAATAAAATTAAAGATTTAACTAATAAAAAAATTATAATAGCCACATGTGGTGTAGCTGATCCATTAGACACTGAAAACATAAAAGTAATAAGAAATAATATGAAGAAACAATTGAAAGAAGAAATATTTAATATTTCTAGTATTTATCATATTAGAGGAGCTATTGATTATATTAAGTTAAGTGGTAAACATAAATTCATGATGAATTTATTATATAAAAAGTGTATAAAAATACCAGAAGAAGAAAGAACTCCTGATATGAGAGGATTAATTGAAACTTATGATAAACAAGTAGATTTTATAAGTGAAGACTTTTTAAAAGAATTAGAAAAAGAATTATAAATATAAAATGGCCCGAAGGCCATTTTTCTTATATATATGCATATATATATAACAATAGGATAGAAAAATAAAAACAGGCTTGCGCCTGTTTTTATTTTAAAGACCAATTAAGCTCTTTCAATATTAGCTTTCTTTAAAGCTCTAGCAGAAATCTTAACCTTCTTAACATTTCCATTTTCGTCTTTAATATGTACAGTTTGAAGATTAGCTTTCCAAGTACGACGAGTAGCTTGTAAAGAGTGAGATCTTCTATTTCCAGTTACTGTAGTTTTACCTGTTAAATAACATCTTGCCATGGTTCCTAACCTCCTTAAACTTAATTATTTATTCAGCCTCTCTATTTTACCTTAATGAATATAAATAATCAAGTTTTTTTTTATTTTTTTTAAAAAAGAATGATGTAAATGTTTACTTACGAAAGAAAATTGTATTTTCTATTACATTGATGTTTAATATATTTGACTTTTATGTTAAAAAATGGTATAAAACTAACGTATGTAATTTTACATACAATAAAAAAAGTTTACAAACTTAAATAATAATGTTATAATGTAAAGCGAATTAAACATTTCAAAAAACGGAAAGAGATGATATTTGTTTTAAATTAATGCTTATATTTAAGTAATACAATATTTTATTTTATCTTATCATTTAATTTTAGATTAGCGTGGATTTGAAAATCCATATCGATATATATTATGTTAATAACTTAGGAGGACTTACCATATGGGTGTTAGTAGTATTGATGTCACTCTATTTAGAAAGATGGTAATGAACGGGGCAATCAATTTGAAGAATAACCAAGAAGAGGTTAATCAATTGAATGTATTCCCAGTTCCTGACGGGGACACAGGAACAAATATGTCTATGACAATTACATCAGGTGTTAATGAAATGACTAATTTTGAGTCAAGTTCAATTATTGATGTTGCAAAGGTTTTATCACGTGGAGCATTAATGGGCGCAAGAGGAAATTCAGGTGTTATTCTATCTCAATTTTTAAGAGGCGTCTATGTCGGTTTAAAAGAAAATACAACAAACGAGCTAGATAAGCTTGGTCTTTTAAAATGCTTTGAATCAGGAAGAAAGATTGCATTTAAGGCAGTTACAGAACCTGTTGAAGGTACAATTTTAACTGTTATTAGAGAATCATATGAAAAAGTAAATGCAATGATTGATGATATAGCTGATACAGAAGAATTATTGAGAAAGTATTTAGAGTTTGCTAAGGATACATTAGCTCATACTCCAGATTTATTACCAGTATTAAAAGAAGCTGGTGTTGTAGACTCTGGTGGAGCTGGTTTCGTAAAGATTATTGAAGGTTGGATGCTTGCATTAGAAGGAATCTCTTTAGAGGTTGCTGATGCTAAGACAAATTCAGCTAAGGAAGCTCAAGCTAAAAAGACTGAATTAAAATATATCTATGATGTAGAAACTATTATTGCTTTAAAAAAGCCAGAAAGCTTTGAAAGTGCAGATTTAGTATCTTCAATTTCTTTGGTTGGCGATGCTTTAACTGTAACTAAGGATAATGATTTAGTTAAAGTTCATGTACATACAAATAAGCCTGGTAAGATTTTAGATATAGCTTTAAAATTAGGTGATTTAATCACTGTTAAGGTTGATAACCTAAACGTTAAACCTCAAGTTAAAGAAGCAGCTTTAGGTATTAAGGAAGCTCCTAAAAAGCCTATTGCTATTATTTCAGTATGCTTTGGTGATGGTATTATCTCAACATTTAAGGAAATGGGTGTAGATTATATTATTTCTGGCGGTCAGACTATGAACCCATCTACAGAATCATTTGTAGAAGCTATTAAAGAGGTTCATGCTGAAAATGTAATTATCATTCCAAATAATGGTAATGTAGTTATGGCTGCTAAGCAAGCTGCAAATCTTGTTGATGATGTTAATGTTGCTGTTATTAAGGCAAAAACAATTGCTCAAGGATTCTCATCTTTAATGTATTATGATCCTGAATCTGATTTAGAAACAAATGTTACTAATATGGAAGAAGCAATTGCCAATGTTACATCTGGTGAAGTAACATATTCTGTAAGAGATACAGAAATTGGCGGTGTTAAGATTAACACTGATGATTATATGGGTATTGCCAACGGTAAAATTATTATTTCAACAAAGGAAAGAAAAGATGCTTTAAAATCATTATTAGGTGATTGTATTAATGATGATTCACATATGGTTACATTCTTCTATGGTAAGGATGTAAAAGAAGATGAAGTATCTGAATTAGAAGATATCGCAACTTCAATTAATCCAAATGTTGATGTTGAAATAATTGATGGTAAGCAAGAAATTTATTCTTACATTATCGCAGTTGAATAAAAATTATTTAGGGTTGGTCTTCCAACCCTTTATTTATTTTATAAGGAATAAGGAGGTTAAAATGGAGCTTAAAAATGTAAAAGGAATTGGTCCTAAAACATTAGAAAGACTAAATAATGAAGGCATTTATACACCAGAAGATTTAGTATTAAGATTTCCTAAAAAATATGATATTTTTGAAGTGAATGATAATTCCATTTACGAAAGTGAATTTTCTTCTGTTCATGCTAAAATTGTATCAAAGCCTTATTTTATAAAATATAGAGGAAATGTTACAACTGCGATTTTTTATTCATTGATTAATAATGAAAGAATTAAATGTGTTATTTTTTCATCAGATTATTTAAGATATACACTAAAAAATAACCTAGATGTTATTTTATCAGGAAGATATAAGGATAATGAATTTTTTGTTAAAAATATCTTTTTTGATACATTTGATGTAAGAATTGATACAAAATATAATATAGAAGGCGTAAAAGACTATATTATAAAGGATGCTGTTTTAAAACTTTTAGATGATTTTTCTAAAGAGGACTTTTTGCCTTTAGAATTAAAGGAAAAATATAAATTGTTAGACTATAAAAATTATATTTATAAGGCCCATTTTCCAGAAACTAAAAAGGATTTTATAGAAGTCCAAAGAAGAGGAAAATATGAAGAATTTTTCTGGTATTCTTTATCTTTAGAAAATCTAAGAATGAAAAGATGTAATTTAAATAAAGAAAAAAGATTAATTAATGAAAATATAATTAATAATTTTATTAATAATTTAGGTTATGAATTAACTTCTGATCAAAAAAAGGCAATAATAGATATTAAAAATGATATTTTAAAGGATTTTCCAATGAATCGTTTGATTCAAGGTGATGTTGGATGTGGTAAAAGTATAATAGCTTATATTGCATCATTAATGGAAATTTCTGCAGGCTATCAGGTTGTTATAATGATGCCTACAGAGCTTTTAGCATTTCAGCAATATGAAAGCATAAAAAAAGCTTTAAATAATTATAATTTAAGCATTGAGGTTTTAACATCATCTATAAAAAATAGTGTTAAAGAAGATATTAAATATAGATTAGAAAATGGAAGAATTAATATAATAGTTGGAACTCACGCTTTAATAGAAGAAAGCGTAAGATTCTTTAAATTAGGCTTAGCTATAATAGATGAGCAGCATAAATTTGGTGTAAACCAAAGAAAAAAATTAGTATCTAAATATAAGGATGTTGATTCCCTATATTTAACAGCAACACCTATTCCAAGAACCCTAGGCTTAACAGCGTTTGGCGATTTAGATATAACATCTGTTCATACAATGCCTGATGGAAGAAGCCCGATTTTAACTTTAGTATATGATTATAGTGGCCTAAGAGAAATCTTTAAAATGATAAGAAAGCATATAGATTTAAAAGAACAAATTTATGTTATAGCGCCTCTTGTAAATGAAAACCCAGATTTAGATTTATATGATATAGAAAAAGCTAAAAAATTAATTGAAAAATATTTAAAGGATGTAAAAATTGGAGTTGTTCATGGCCAAATGAAGCCAGCTGTAAAAGAACAGGTTATGAGCGATTTTTATAATAAATATTACGATATTTTGCTTGCAACTACTGTAATAGAGGTTGGAATTAATGTAACTAACGCTACTATGATGGTTATATTAGATGCTGAAAGATATGGCCTTGCTCAAATCCATCAGCTAAGAGGTAGAGTTGGAAGAGGCGATTTGAAATCATGCTGTATCTTAGTTAGTAAGGATAAGGATAATGAAAGATTAAATATCTTAAAGAATACAAACGATGGCTTTGAGATAGCCTTAAGTGATTTTAAATTAAGAGGACCTGGAGATTATTTAGGTGAAAATCAATCAGGACTTGCAAATTTAGAATATGCATCATTTATAGAGGATGTAAGAATTTGGAATGTTGCTTGCGAGGATGGTAAATATTATGCTCATAAATTTGCAGCAGATCCTATTAAAAATAAAAAATATTTAGAAATTATCAAAGCAAATGATAAACAAAGAGGTAAAATAAACTAGTTTTTATTTATTAATAATGATAAAATAAGATAAACGACTTGGAGGATATTAATATGATTAGAATTGGCATTGATGCAAATGGTGGAGATTTAGGCGTAAATGCAACAGTACCTGGTGCTATGCGTGCTGTATCTTTATATAAAGATATTGAAATTGTATTATTCGGTGATGAGGATAAAATTAAACCACTTTTAACTAATAGTGAAAGAATCACTATTAAGGATACAAAGGTTACTATGGATATGGGTGAGCATGACCCAATTAATGCGGTAAGAAAGAAAAAGGATTCATCTTTATGTATGGCAATGTATGCTGCTAAAAATGGAGAGGTTGATGCGGTTGTAACATCAGGACCTACTCAATGTGTAGTTATGGCTGCTCATTTAATTGTAAGAAGATTACCACAAATGGATCGTGTGGCTTTATGTCCTATTATTCCAAATTATGATGGAAATCCAAGATTAGTATTAGATGTTGGAGCAAATGTTGAGCTTAAAAAGGAGCATTATGGAGAATTTGCTATTTTCGCAACAATTGCTGCAAAGGAAGTTTTAGGTATAAAAGACCCTAAGGTTGGTCTTTTAAATATCGGTTCTGAGCCTGGTAAGGGTAGAGAAATCGAAAAGGAAACATATGAATATTTAAAGACATTACCTAATATTAATTTCTATGGTAATGTAGAACCAAATGAAGTAATCAATTGTCCTACAAACATTGTTGTTTGTGATGGCTTTGCTGGAAATATTTGTATTAAGACATTAGAAGGTACAGCAAAGGGAATGGGTGAAATGCTTAAAGACGAAATTAAGAGTAGCCTTGGTGGTAAAATTGGCTATTTATTCATGAGAAAAAATATGAAGAGATTTAAAAAGAGAATGGATTCAAAAGAAGTAGGTGGAGCTATGATTTTTGGTATTGGTAAGCCAGTTGTTAAAGCTCATGGTAATTCAGATGGATATGCATTCTCATCAGCTATTACTCAGGTATATAAAATGGTAAAGGCTGATCTTATTAACAAGGTTTTAGCATCTCTTCCTGCAAAAGAGGCTGCTAAAAATGAGTAATGATTTATTAGAAGAGCTACAAGATAAGCTTAATTATCATTTTAAAAATATAAATTATTTAAAAGAGGCTTTAACTCATTCATCATATGCTAATGAGCATGGCTTAAAAAGCAATGAAAGAATGGAATTCTTAGGAGATGCTGTTTTAGAGCTTGCAATGAGTAAGCATCTTTTTAGTGTTATTGATTTAGATGAAGGTGTATTAACAAAAACAAGAGCGAAGACAGTTTGTGAAGAAGCTCTTGATATATATGCTAATAAACTAGATCTTCCCAAATATTTATTATTAGGAAAAGGCGAAGAAGCAACAGGAGGAAGAAAACGTCCTGCCATTATTGCTGATATGTTTGAAGCTACCTTAGGAGCTGTCTTTTTAGATGGTGGCTTTGAGGAAGCCTATAAGATAGTTGAAAAATTTGCCTTACCTTATTATGAATCAGTTTTAACTATTAAGGATTATAAATCTATTCTTCAAGAGAAGCTTCAAAGTGAAAAGCGTACTATTAAATATGAAATAGTAAGCGATACTGGTCCAGCTAATGATAAAACATTTGAGGCTGTTGTCTATATGGATAATATCCTTATGGGAAGAGGATATGGAAAGACAAAAAAAGAGGCCCAGCAAAATGCTGCTAAGGCAGCCTTAGCAAAGGAGGCCTAATTAATGTTAAAAAAATTATATGAATGTGGTTGCTTTGATTATCGAAAATATATAATTGATAATCAAAAGATACTAGCTCTAAATTCTGATGAAACAATCGTTTTAATTAATATGCTTGATGCCTATAGAAGCAATACAGCAATTAAAAGTAGCGAATTAATTAAAATATCAGGTTTAACTAAAGCTAAATGCGAGAAAGCACTAAATTCATTGTTTGAGCGTTCTTTTTATGAAATTAAGCTAGTTAATGAAAATGATATTTCAAAAGAGGTAGTGTCATTAGATAATTTTTTCAACAAAGTCTCACTACAACTTAATAACAAAATTGATAATTTAGAAGATGAACTTAGTCAAGTTATTAATTATTTAAATGAAAAGCTTAATAGAGTTTTATCATCTAATGAATTAGAAATTGTTGAAAGCTTAGTTATAGAGGATAGATATAAGCTTGCTGATTTTAAAGCATCTGTAGAAAAGCTTGAAGCATCTACAAGATATGTAACAATCAGAAGTATTGCTCAAATTATCGTTAACCATGATGAAGATAATAAGAACAATAAAGAACCAAGCATATTAACAGATTTCTTTAAGAAGATTAAATAATGAATAAAAAAACATCAGATGAGATTTTAAGTATTCTAAATATAGAAATACCAAATCCTAAGCCAGAACTAAATTTTAACAATAATTTCCAATTATTAGTTGCAGTTATGCTTTCAGCACAAACTAAGGATAAATATGTAAATGAGGTAACAGATATTTTATTTAAAAAATATCCAGATCCTTATTCATTAAGCCAAGCTAATTTAGATGAATTAATTTCTATAATTAAAAATCTAGGGTTAGCCAATAATAAAGCTAAAAATCTAATTTCAACTTCAAAAATTATTCATGAAAAATATGTAGATGTAATACCATCGAGCCTTGATTTGCTTACATCTTTACCTGGAGTAGGAAGGAAAACGGCAAATGTTATTCTTGCACTTGGATTTAATATACCTGCACTTCCCGTTGATACTCATCTTCATAAAATGGCAATTAGATTAGGATATGTTAAAAAAGATTCGACTGTTTTAGAAGCAGAAGAAGCTTTAAAAAAATATATTGATAAATCTTGCTGGATTAAAGCCCACCATTTATTTTTACTTTATGGTAGGTATGTTTGTAAAAAAATAAATCCAGAATGTGATAATTGCAAATTAAAAAAATATTGTAAATATATTAAAAAACATGTATAGAATAGGCATTTTTTCCTATTTCTATACTTTTTTTGCTTTTAAAAGCGCCACATCAACCATCAATTTAGAAAGCATCATTTTTCTTGCATAGGTCTCTTTTTTTGAATATATATTACTTAAAGGAGACATATTGTATGGATTTTGGAAAGAAGAATAAAAAAGATTTAGAAGCTAATTTAAAAAAATTAATTGAAGAAATAATAAAAAGATCCAATGGCAAGCATTTCTTTAATAATTATGCAGGAATTGAAATTAAATTAAAAAGAAATTTAAAGGAAATGACTTTAGCTGAAGTGGCAGAAGATATATGTTCTATTTCATATTTATGCAAGGTAGAACAAAATCAAATAAAACCAAATCTTATGTGTTTAAATGATATATGTAAAAAATTAGATATTACTGATGATGCATTAGATGCCCTACTTAGAATGGATACATTATTAGAAAATATGGTTTTAGCCTATTATCTAAAGGATAAGCCAAAATTAGAAAAAATATATAATGATGGTAATGGATTAGAAAATTATCGATATAAAATAATAAAATTCATCTATTATATTTCAATTTTTGATTATGAAAATGCTGATTTATTAACTATGGATATAATATCTTTAGTAAGCGTATTAAATGATTATGATTTATTAGCTTTTTCTGTTTTTTATGATATTTTATATTTTAATGCTTTAAACCCAAAGGATATTTATTATGAATTAAATATAATAGAAAAATTAATTCATGATGATAATGCCTTAAAATTTATTATAGATGAAATAAGATTAAAAGCATTATTTAAAATGAATAGCCCTTTAGTAATTAAAAAGGGAGATGAATTAATTAATAAATATTTAAATTCAGCAAGGTTTGATCTAATTGATGATGTTAGATATTTAGAAAGCTTATTTTATTTATTTAATTCTGATTTTTTAGGATATGAAAAAACTAAAAAATTAATTAAAACAAAATCATTAATTAAAAATTTAGATTTATATAATAAAATTTTAAATTCAGAAAAAATATATATAAAGGATTTAAAGGATACAACAGATTTTGCATATTGTGTAGGCTTAGCTAAGATAGATGGAGCTAAGGCTTTAGAATTATTTAATCAAAAGAATGTTTATAATATGAGCGTTGAATATGATGATACATTAATTGAATATTTAACATTAGAAGATATCCCATCAAAATATAATTTTATATCATTTATAGTCCTTCCATACCTTAAGGCATCTAAAAATAAAATGATTGGTAAATTTTATGAAAAGGAATTATTAAAAATAACTAAAGAAACTAATAAATATAAATTATTTTATGAATTCTTTATGGAGATGAATTCTGAATTATGAAAAAATTCTTATTTATAATTAGTTTATTTATCTTTTTATTATTTAGTATAAATATAAATGCCTCAAGCTTTAAATTTGTATGGGAAAATACTTTAGTTGAAATTCCTTATGGTGAATCAGTTGAAAAATATAAGGATTTACCAAAGGCTCACTTATATGTAGATAACATCTTAAAAGAAGATGCAAATATAACCTATAATAGAGATGGTGATTGGCTATGCTATTTAAGGGATGTTAATTCAAATACCTTAAAGGATTATTATGTTTGGTATAAGGCTTATGAAAATGATATTTATAGGCCTGGTACATGTACGGATTATAAATGTAGGTGTTATTTAAAATAGTTGATAATGAAGCACCAAAAATAACCTTATTAAATGATGAAATAAATATTAGCTCTAATGTATTAGATTTTAATCCTTTAACTAATGTATTAATTACTGATAATGCTAAAGGAATGCTAGATGTAACCTATAATCCTAAATTTAATGAATTAGGCTTAGGAAAAAATATAATTAAGGTTTCAGCAACAGATGAATCAGGAAATAGAAGCGATGCATCATTTAATATAAATATTATTGATTCAACAATTCCTTATTTTGTAAAAATAAAATCAGATGAATTAATATTTGATAAAGGATCTCAAGCATCCCTTTTAGGCTATTTTGAAGCATATGATGATTTAGATGGTAATATTACTGCTAAAATAAATTATCCTTCTATAAATACAGAAAAAGAAGGAGATTTTGAATATGAACTAAAGGTTACAGATTCACAAGGCAATGAAACTAAAGAAGTAATTAAAGTTAAAATAAAGGATTTAACAAAGCCAGCTATAGAATTAAATAAAGAAACTGATATTTTAAGCTATAAAATAGATTTAGATAATTTTGATTATTTAAAATATGTTTCAAATATAACTGATAATGAAAAAATAAATTATGATAATTTATCATATGAAACAAATTTAAAAAATAAAGTAGGAACATATTATATTAGATATAAATATAATGATGGAGCTAATTTAGTTTATAAGGATTTAATAATAAAGCTTGTAAGCTATGAAAAGCCTATAATAGAAACAGAAATGGTTCCTATTATAGTTGGAAAATTTGTTGATTTAAAGGATTATATTAAGGTTATAGATGATTCTGATGAAACTATTTCATCATCAGTTATAATAGATGATGAATCTGTAAATTATTATAAGGAAGGAAGCTATATAGCTAAAGCCTATGCAATTAATTCAAGTGGCATTTCAACAGAAGAGGAATTTGAGGTTAAGGTTTTAAGTAAATCTAATTATGATAAATTAGTTAGTGGTAAGGATAATATAAATATTAGCTTATATTTAAATTACATTTTAGCATCAATTATTATTCTTATATTAGGCTTTGTTATAGCTTTTATAATAATTTTAAAGAAAAAACGTAAATTATAAAATTTAGACCTATTAAGATTTTAATCTTAATGGGTCTTTTTCAATTTTTTAGTTTAATTATTTTTTTCAATGTTTTATAATAAGAATAGGTGATTTTCTGATGAAGGGTATACTTTATGGAAAAAGTGAATATTCAATGCTAGAATCAGCTATAAAGCTATCTTCATATATAAAAAAGGCAAAGGATAATAATGCCTCTTTTTTAGCTTTAACAGATGTTAATTTATCTGGCGCATATAAATTCTATAAAGCCTGCCAAAAAGAGAATATTAAGCCTATTTTAGGCTTAGAATATAGCTTTATTGATATTGATTTAGAAAAATCTAAGGTATTATTATATGCTTTAAATAATGAAGGATATAATGAACTTATAAAAATCTCTACTAAAATTAAAACTTTAAAAATTAATTCATTTGAAGAATTAAAAGAATATAAAAATTTAGCTTATATTTTTGTTTTCAATGATTCATTTTTAGAAAGAACAATTAAAAAGGATATTGAATTATTTAATGAAGCAATTTTTAAATATAAAAGCTTAAACAATTCATATATAGGTATAAGCTATACAAATAGATTAGATAAGATTGAATTAAATAAGCTTATGGAAGAAAAAGCAAATGAACTTAATATTAATATTTTACCTATTCATGAATGCTTATATTTAGATTATGAGGATTATAGCTTTAATATAATTGATGATAAAAGAATTGATTCTTTTGTTGAAAAAATTAATCTAGATTTATATCATGATAAAATTGCATTACCAAAATATCCTAATACTAAAGGATATGATTCTAAAGAATATCTACAAGCCTTATGCTTTAAGGGATTAGAAAAAAGAAAAAAGAATTTATCTAATTATATAGAAAGATTAGAATATGAATTAAGCGTAATTAATAAAATGGGATACGATGATTATTTTTTAATTGTTTGGGATTTTATTAAATATGCTAAAACTCATGATATTTTAGTAGGACCAGGAAGAGGTAGTGCGGCAGGTTCTTTAGTTGCTTATACATTAGGAATAACAGATGTAGATCCTTTAGAATTTGGACTTTTATTTGAAAGATTTTTAAATCCTGAAAGAGTATCAATGCCAGATATTGATACCGATTTTCCTGATATTAAAAGAGAAGATGTTATTAATTATGTTAAAAAGGTATATGGTGAGGATCATATATGTAATATTTCAGCCTTTGATACATTCCAAAATAATATTGCCTTAAAGGATGTTGCGAAGGTTTTAAATATTGAAGATGAAAGAGTAAAAATCATTTCTGATATGATTAAAAAATATTCATTTGATGAATTAATTAATTATTATTATGATGATAAAAAAATGATTGATTACCTAACAATCGTAAGAAAAATAAAGGATATGCCTCGTCATACAACAACTCACGCGGCAGGTATTATATTATCTGCAAAGCCACTTATTGATATTATACCTTTACAAGAAGGAATAAATGGCTTATATCAAGCTCAATTTGTTGCCCCTGATTTAGAAGAAATAGGATTATTAAAAATGGATTTTTTAGGTATTTCTAATTTAACGCTTATTGATGGAGTATTAAAAGAAATTAATATGCCACAAAAAGCATTAAGAAATATACCTTTAAATGATCCTAAGGTTTATAAAATGCTAAAAGAAGCTGATACAATTGGTATTTTCCAATTAGAATCAAGTGGTATGCGTAATTATTTAAAGCAACTTCAATGTGAAAAATTTGATGATATAGTTGCGATGATTGCCTTATATAGACCAGGACCTATGGATAATATTCCTGATTTTATTAAAAGGCGTCATGGTGAAAAATTTGAATATATTCACCCTGATTTAGCTCCTATTTTAAGCTCAACATATGGTGTTATTGTATATCAAGAGCAAATTATGCAAATAGCTCAAAAATTCGCAGGATTTTCTTTAGGACAGGCTGATTTATTAAGAAGAGCTATTTCAAAGAAAAAGGTTGAAGCCTTAGCTAAAATGGAAAATGATTTTATTAATTCATCAATTAATAATGGTTATAGTAAGGATATAGCTAAAAAGATTTATGATTTGATTTATAAATTTGCTGATTATGGATTTAATAAATCCCATTCAGTTGTTTATGCATATTTAGCATATCAAATGCTATATTTAAAGGCTAATTATTTTGAAGCCTTTATGGCTAATATATTAAATGGCGCTATTTCTAATAAAGAAAAGCTTGAAGACCTTATTGATTATTCAAAAAGCCATGGAATGACTATTTATAAGCCAAATGTTAATGTATCAACAACTCAGTTTGTTTATGATAAGGTAGGATTATTTATGCCATTAAATTCTATTTTATCAATTGGTATAAATGTTTCTAATAAAATAATTGAAGAAAGACAAAAAGGCTTATTTAAATCCTTTGATGATTTTAAAGAAAGATGCCCTTTTGTTAATGATCAAGCCTTAGAAGCATTAATCTTTTCTGGTGCTTTAGATATCTTTGGTTTAACTAAAAAGAATATGCTTGAAAATAAAAATAGTGAATCAACTATTTTCTTTAAATATTTAACTGATGTTAAAGAAAATAATGAAGAATATGATTTTAATATTTTAAAGGAAAATGAAAAGAAATACCTTGGAATGAATTTAGAATATAATATCTTAAAGGATATTGATAAATTAAGAATTAAAGCCAAGGCTTATCCTTTATCAAAAGCTAAGCTTGATAGTGATATAAGATCTGTTGTTGCGATAAAGGAATTGAAGAAAATAAAAACAAAGAAAAATGAAGATATGATAGTAGGGTCTTTAGAAGATGATACTAAAACATTTAGATTTGTTATTTTCCCAAAAACTTTAAAAGAACTTAATTTTGAATTAAAGGATGGAATCATTTATCTTATTTTAGCTAAATTTAGCAAAGATAATAAAAATGAGGATAATTTAATAATTAATAAAATTGCCCCATTAAATAAATGATTGAGGTGGATTATGAAAGTATTAATGATTAATGGAAGTCCAAGACTTGATGGAAATACCTCTATTTTATTAAATGAAATGAAAAATATTTTTATAAATAATAAAATAGAAGTTGAAGAAATAATTATAGGTAATAAAGATGTTAGAGGCTGTATTGGTTGTGGCTATTGTGCATCTCATGATGGATGTTGTGTTTTTAATGATATAGTAAATGAAGCATCAATTAAATTAAAAGAAGCTCACGGATTAATAGTAGCTTCTCCAGTTTATTATGCCTCACCTAATGGAACTTTGATTTCATTTTTAGATAGACTATTTTATAGTGCAAATTTTGATTTAAAAATGAAGGTTGGTGCCGCTTTTGCAATTGCAAGAAGAGGTGGTACAGAGGCTTCGTTTGATGTTTTAAATAAGTATTTTACAATATCAGGTATGCCTATTGCCTCAGGTGATTATTGGAATAATGGATTTGGAAGAACAAAAGGTGAAATCCTTAAGGATGAAGAGGGCTTAAGAAATGCTAGAGTCGTTGCTAAAAGAATGATTTTTTTAATGAAAGCAATAGCTCTTGCTAAGGATAAGTATTCATCATTATTAGAAGATGAGACTAGAGTTTGGACTCATTTTATTAAATAAAAATAAATAATTTTTAAATATAACCCCTTATAGGCTTGACAAGTAAGCTATAAGGGGTATAATATAGTTAAACGATTAAACAAGTATTTAATCGTAAAGGAGTGAGCTATATGACAAAAATAATTAGATTTAAGGGAATTTGCTGTGCAAATTGTGCTCTAAAATTAGAAAAGAAAATTAATAAAATTAAAGGTGTTGATGCAACAGTTTCATTTGTTGCAGGAAAAATATTACTTGAATTAGAAGATGAATCATTACTAGAAGATGTATTAGCGTTATGTAAAAAAGAAGAACCTGATTTTGAGGCTAAATTCTAATGACTAAAGGTAATAAAGTTTTAATTATAAGATTAATAATAGCTTTAGTTTTTTGGATTACAGCTATTATATTAGATAAGCTAGTTTTTAAAGATTTAGCTAATTTTAGTAATGCTAATTACGTTTTAGGCTATGAAATAACATTAATTATCCTTTATGGTATTTCTTATATAGTTGCTGGATATGATGTAATAGTTGGTGCAGTTAAGCATATATTAGAAAAGGAATTTTTAGATGAATATTTCTTAATGGGTATTGCAACAATTGGTGCTTGGTGCTTAAGAATATTTGGCGATTATGAATATATTGAAGCTGTAGCTGTTATGATATTTTTCCAAGTTGGAGAAGTATTCCAAGGTATAGCTGTTGCTAAAAGTAAGGATGCTATAATGGCTACAATGGATTTAAGTGTTAAATCTGCAACATTAGAAAATGGTGATGTAATAGCACCAGAGGATGTAAAGATTGGAGACATCATTATAGTTAAACCTGGTGAGATGGTACCTTTAGATGGTGAAATGGTTACATCAGGTGTAATTAATACTGCATCTCTTACAGGTGAAGCAGTTGATCAGGATATGGCTATTGGTGATATGGTTTTATCTGGTTCTATTAATACAACAACTCCAATTAAGGTTAAGGTATTAAAGGAATATTATGATTCAACTGCAACTAAGATTTTAGATATGGTTGAAAATGCGACTATGAAAAAAGCAAAATCAGAAAGATTTATTTCTAAATTTGCAAAAATTTATACACCAATAGTTGTATTATTTGCCTTAGTTATGGCTTTAGTAGTTCCAACAATTGTTGGTTTAGTTAATGGCTTTAGCGCAGATTTGTATCAATCATTTGTAAAAGAGGCATTAATTTGCTTAGTTGTTTCTTGCCCTTGTGCTTTAGTAGTATCTGTACCTTTAACTTATTTTGCGGGTATTGGTGCGGCTGCAAAAAGAAAAATTATTGTTAAGGGTGGAACATATTTAGAAGATTTAGCTATTGCTGATACAATTATCTTGGATAAGACTGGTACATTAACAAAGGCTAAATTTGAAGTAACTAAAATTATTGCAGATGATAAGGATTTAGTTATTAAAATAGCTAAAGGCTTAGAAAAAAATTCAACTCATCCTTTAGCAAAAGCAATTAATGAATATGCTGGTGATGCCTTAGAGTTTGAAATTGAAGAAGCTCCTGGCTTTGGTGTTGTTGGAAAAAATAATAATGATTTATATATTTGTGGTTCTAAAAAACTTTTAAATAAATATAATATAAATCCAAAGGAAATTGATGAAGCTGGTTCAGTTTTATATATTGCTAAAAATGATACATGTATTGGAGCAATTATTTTAGAAGATATTATTAAAGAAGAAGCATTTGATGCAATATCAAAGCTTCAAGAATTAGGAAAAAGAATTGTTGTTTTATCTGGTGATACAAAAGCATCAGTTGAATCTGTATGTAATAGATTAAATATTAAGGAATATCATTGTGGCTTATTACCAGTAGATAAGGTTAGTCTTGCTGAAAAGATTATTAAAGAATCTAAGGGTAAGGTATTATTTGTTGGTGATGGTATAAATGATGCCCCTGTACTTGCTTTAGCAAATGTTGGAGTATCTATGGGTCAAATAGGATCTGATGCTGCAATTGAAGCATCTGATGTTGTAATTTTAAATGATAATTTAAAAGCATTACCAACAATGATGAAAATAGCTAATAGAACAAGAAGAATTGTTATAGAAAATATTATTTTCTCACTTGGTGTTAAAATTGCTATTTTAGCTTTATGTGCAATAGGAGCTATTCCTACGATTCAATTTGAATTACCAATGTGGGTTGCTATTTTAGGTGATGTTGGTGTTTTGATTGTTGCAATTTTAAATGCAATGAGAGCTTTAAAATATAAAGAATAATTAATAAAAGAAAATGCTTATGTTTGTGTAAGCATTTTTCATTTTATTGTAAGCATTTTTATATATTAAGAAAACGCTAACATAATAGAATGATTTTATTTTTTTATTTTATTTATGATATAATACGATTAACAAAATAGCTAAAATATTTTAGGAGGATTATTAAAAATATGGCTAAGAAGATTGTTTCAGATTTAAATGTTAAAGGTAAAAAGGTTTTAATTCGTGTTGATTTCAACGTACCTATGAAAAATGGTGTAATCACAGATGACACAAGAGTTAAAGCTGCATTACCTACAATTAAGTATGTAATTGATAATGGTGGTAAGGCAATCGTATTCTCTCACTTAGGAAGAGTAAAAGCTTTAGAAGATATCGCTAAGAATGATATCGCACCTGTTGCAAAGAGATTAGAAGAATTAATTGGTAAGCCAGTTAAATTCGTTAATGCAACAAAGGGTAAGGAATTAGAAGATGCAGCAGCTTCTTTAAAGGAAGGCGAAATCTTAATGTTCCAAAATACTCGTTATGAAGATTTCGATGCAGCTTCTGGTAAAGAAGTTAAGAAAGAATCAAAGAATGATCCTGAATTAGGTAAGTATTGGGCATCTTTAGGTGATGTATTCGTAAACGATGCATTCGGTACTGCTCACCGTGCAGCAGCTTCTAATGTTGGTATCGCTGCTAATGTTAGCGAAACAGCAGCTGGTTTCTTATTAGAAAAGGAAATCAAGTTCATTGGTGGAGCTGTTGATAACCCAGTTAGACCATATGTTGCAATTTTAGGTGGTTCTAAGGTTTCTGATAAGATCGGTGTAATCGAAGCATTACTTGAAAAGGCTGATAAGGTTTTAGTTGGTGGTGCTATGATGTTCACTTTCTTAAAGGCTTTAGGATATAACGTTGGTGCTTCTCGTTGTGAAGAAGCTGAATTCGTTGAATTAGCAAAGAACTTATTAAAGAAAGCAAATGGTAAGATTGTATTACCAGTTGATGCAGTAGTAAATACAGCATTTGAAGATACAAAGGGTACAGCTAAGGATGTTGATAAGTTTGATCAAGCTGATATGGGCTTAGATATCGGACCTAAGACATTAGAATTATTTGCTAAGGAATTAGCTGGTGCTAAGACTGTTGTATGGAATGGACCTATGGGTGTATTCGAAATGAAGAATTATGCAGCTGGTACTATTGGTGTATGTGAATTATTAGCTAAATTAACTAAGGAAGGCGCATCAACAATTATCGGTGGTGGTGATTCAGCAGCAGCTGCTGAACAATTAGGATATGCATCTAAAGTAA
Source organism: Acholeplasmatales bacterium (assembly GCA_017524905.1). Lineage (GTDB taxonomy): Bacteria > Bacillota_I > Bacilli_A > Acholeplasmatales > Anaeroplasmataceae > Anaeroplasma. The sequence continues at coordinate 21,842 of JAFXUP010000092.1, forward strand.
GCCACATTTCTACAGGTGGTGGAGCTTCACTTGAATATCTAGAAGGTAAAGTTTTACCTGGTATTGCTTGCGTTTCTGAAAAGTAATATCATTAAAAAATAAAACTGGTTTGGAGGACAATTATTATGCAAAAGAGTATCGTAGTTAAGAGTACAGTTGGATTACATGCAAGCTTAGCTGCTAAAGTAGTTCAAGCAGCTTCAAAGTATGCTGTTGAAATTAACTTAATTTATAAAGATAAAACTATCGATGTAAAGTCAATTTTAGGCTTAATGTCTTTAGCAATTCCTAGCGGAGAAAATGTAATTATCGAAGCTAATGGAGATAAGGCTGAAGCTGCAATTGCTGATATTGAAGCTGTTTTAACTAAATAATTATCCAATTTTTAGGTAGAATTTTGTACCTAATTAAGGACAAAGTTCTACCACGGGTTAACTTTGTCCTTTTTTCATTTAATAATTGGGAATAAAAAAATATAGTATAGAAGGAGAGCAGGGAATAAACCCTGTAAGTAAAAAAGATGAGAAAACCTATTATGGCCGGCAACTGGAAAATGAATAAAACTAGAGATGAGGCTTTACAATTTATTTATGCAGTGGCAGATAATTTACCAAGCATTGATAAATTAGATTCAATTGTTTGTGCACCAGCAATTGTCTTAAGAGATTTAGTAAAAAGACAGGGAGCAAATCTACGTATTGGTGCCCAAAACATGAACGAAAATGATAGCGGAGCATATACTGGTGAAATTTCACCTTTAATGCTTACTTCAACTAATGTTACATATGTAATTATTGGTCATAGCGAAAGAAGACAATATTACAACGAAACAGATGTAAAGGTTAACGAAAAAACTATTAAAGCATTATCAGTTGGTTTAACACCAATTGTATGTGTTGGTGAAACATTAGAAGAAAGAGAAACAAATAAGACTTTTGATGTTTTAGAATCACAAGTAAAGAAAGCATTAGCAAATATCGATTCAAATGATGTTACTAAGGTTATTATCGCTTATGAACCAATCTGGGCTATTGGTACTGGTAAAACTGCAACATCTGATCAAGCTGATGAAGCTTGTGGATTCATTAGAGGTCTAGTTCAAAAGCTATATTCTTTAAATGAAGCTTCAAAGATTAGAGTTTTATATGGTGGATCTGTAAATGTTAAGAATGTTAAAGAATTAATGGCTAAGCCAAATATTGATGGTGGCTTAGTTGGTGGTGCATCATTAAAGGCTGAAGATTTTATTACTTTATGTAATGATGCAGTAGCTGTTAAATATTAATTAAATTAAAAAAACTCAAATTATTTTCAAGTAATTTGAGTTTTTTCTTTTAAATTTTGGTTTTATGCTTTATAATATAATAAAAATTTTCGGTGCTTTGAAAAGGGGTGTGTTGATTGAATTATCTTTTTTTTGATATTGAATGCTGTAATAGCCATAATATCTGTGAATTTGGCTATGTTTTAACAGATGATAAATTTAATATTATTAAGCAAGAAGTATTATTAATAAACCCTGCAAAGGAATTTAAAATCAAAACAGATGAATCTAAATTCATAGACTTAACATATAATGTTGAAGAATATATGAAAAGCCCATCCTTTAGAGAATATTATGAAAAAATAAAGGATGTTATTACAAAAGATGAGCAATTAGTTTTTGGTTATGCAATAAACAATGATGCATATTATTTAAAAACAGCATGTCAAAGATATCATCTAACACCTATTAGCTTTACATTTTATGATATTCAAATTATTTTTTCTAAATATTATGAAGTGAAAGAACAATTATCCTTAAAGAAAGCTACTAGTGATTTAAATTTAGATTTAAACTGTGTTTTCCATAGAGCAATTGATGATTCAATTGCAACATTAAATGTAGCTAAAAAATTAGTTTTAGAATCTAAATTAAAATTAGAAGAATTAGTTAAAAAATATGAATGCTGCAAGGGTAAATGCAATAAAAATTATATTTTTAATTGCGAAAAGGAAAAGGAAAAACAAGAAAAATATGAATTAAATGAATTAAGAAAAAAACTTAATTCAGGTAGATTAAATTATACAATTGGTGATATATTCAAAGACTTTAAAAAATAGGTACAAGCGTACCTATTTTTTTCTTTTCATATAAGCCTCATATGCAAGTATTGAAGCTGCAACACTAACATTTAAGCTGTTTTGACTTCCTTCCATTGGTATAAAAACCTTTTTATTATTATGATTATACCAATCAGGATTAATTCCAAATCTTTCATTTCCAACAACAATTGCGATTTTGTTTTTATAATCATAATCCTGATAAGATTTACCTAATAGAGGTTCACCTAAGAAAATATCATAATCATTTTTTAATAAATAATTTAATGCCTCTTCATAAGTTGTTGATACAGTTGGAATTATTAAATTACAGCCTCTAGAAGAAGATGTAATTTTTTCATTAGTTATTTTAGATACAGGATCAACTAAAATAACAGCATCGCATTTTATAGATTCTAATGTTCTATAAATTGTTCCTATATTTCCTGGTATTTCTAATCTATCTAAAACAAAAATAAATTCTTTATTAATTAAATCATTTAATTTATATTCTTTAAATTTTATTGAAGCAATAATACCTGCATGATTTTCCTTTAAAGCAATTGCATTGTAGCTTGATAAGCTTATTTCATAAGTTTCCTTAGCCTTAGAAATTAGCTTATCTAATAATAATTTAGTATCACTATGATATTCAATTTCATAGCAATAAAGTAAAGTATCTATTTCTAAATTATTATCGACTGCGATTTTTAAAACCTGTAAATCATCAGATATTGTTGTGTTGGGAATATTGTTTTTCTTTATTCCATTTTTTATTTTTAAATATGCTTCATGATTTTTAGCAATCTTCATACATAAAACCTGCCTTTTATTTACATATTTAATTATATCATTTATTAATTAAAAATCATAAATATTATTGTATATTTTTAATTTATAATTAAATTAAGAAAATGTGTAAGATAACAAACATATTTTTTGAATGCTCTGTGATATAATGTATTTGTTTAAATGCGTTATTATAAAATAAAATGATGCAAGCTTTGTTGTACTCATTGCTATAAAAAAAAGAAGGATAATTAAAAGTACAATTTAATTATAAAAGGGGTATTTATGAAAAAAATTTTATATTTATTTTTAACTTTATTTGTTTTTGTTTTTGCGTTAAGCTCATGCAATAATAAACCAAAAGAAGAAATAAAGGATGATTATACAATTACAGTAACAGCACCAAATGGTGCTCCTGCAGTAGCATTAGCTACATTAGCTTTAAATAATAAAGACAATTATAATTTTATTGCTGGTACTGCTATAGCTTCAGCATTCTCATCAAATTCATCTGATGTTGTTATTGCTCCTATTAATGCTGGTGCTAAATTATATAAAAATAATAAATCTACATATCGTTTAGCTGCAGTTATTACTTGGGGTAATTTATATTTTGCATCACAAATTGAAAATTTTACCTTAGATACAATGAAGGGAAAAGAAATTGTTTTATTTGGTGAAAATACAATTAATGCAGCTGTTGCAAAATATGTATTAGAAAAGAATAATATTGATTGTACATTTAAATATGAGACAGATACAGCTGTTACTCAAAGTGTTTTAATTCAAAATCAAGATAAGATTGTTATGGTTGCAGAACCTGCTTTATCAGCTGCAAAAACTAAAAAGACTATAACAAGTATTTCAATTCAAGATTTATATAAAAAAGCAAGCAATAATGCTCAATTTGTACAAGCAGGTATTTTTGTTAAGGCTGATACAATTAAAAATCATGAAAAAGCTTTATCAAATTATTTACTTCAATTAAAAGAAGAAACTGATACTTTAAGTACTAATTTAGATAAATTTGCCGAAGCAAGTGTATCATTAGAATTAATTCCAGCATTACCTGTAGCTAAAACTGCAATTCCAAATTGCAATATCAAATATAAGGATGCTAAGGATGCTAAAGCTCAAATTGAAGCTACAGCTAATTTATGTTTAACAGATTTTGGTGGTGATTTACCAGTTGAAGAATTCTATTATAGCCCATTCTAAAATAAAAAAAATTGCTTATTTTATCATAGGTGTTATATTAATAATTCTTTTAGTTCAATTTTTAAGTGTTTTAAAAAATGATAAAATTATATTTCCAAATGTAATTGAAATATTTAAAGCATTCTTTAGTCTTTTAGGTAAAAAAGAAACATATAGCTTAATATCATCAACACTATTAAGACTTTTAATAGCTTTAAGTATTGCATTAATTATTGGAATAATAATAGGTATTTTTGAAGGTATATTTGAAAGTGTTAGATTGATTTTAAAGCCTTTAATGGTTTTATTAAGATCACTACCTATGATTGTTTTAGTTGTAATAATAATGGTTTTAGTAACATCTAATGAATGGAAAAATGTTCCAATTTATGGAACAAGTATTATTTTAATTCCAATTATATCTGAAGCAGTAGCAGAAGGTATAGTTAGAATTGATAAAAGCTTATTAGATGTTTATAAAATAAATAGTAATTTAACACCATTTGTAATCTTTAAGGTGCATATTCCATTGATTATTGGATATATAAAGCAAGCTTTTATTAACGCAATTGGAATGGGAATTAAAGTTATTGTAACAACTGAATACATTGTATCAGCAACTCCATCATTAGGAAAAGCAATATATAATTCTCAATATTTATTTGAATATGAATATATATATGCTTATGCAATTTTAATGGTGATTTTAGTGCTTTTAGTTGAGGGAATACCAATTCTAATTTCCAAATTATACACTTATTTTAAATTTCAAAAACAACAAGCAAACTAGCTTGTTGTTTTTTCTATTAATTGAATTTAAATAGTGATATAATGTAAAACGGAAAAAGATGATGGTGATAATATGGATGTAGCTCAAAAAAACTACATAAAAATGACTGAAACTAAAGTTTCTAAATTGGTTATTATGCTTGGAATTCCAACAGTAATTTCTATGTTAATAACTAATATTTATAATTTGGCTGATACATATTTCGTTGGTATGCTTGGTAAAAGCGAACAAGGTGCAACAGGAGTGTTATTCACTTTGCAATGTATTATTCAAGCAGTTGCCTTTATGCTAGGACATGGAGCTGGTGTTAATATTTCAAAATCATTGGCTGATAGAGATACAAATGAAGCATCAACCTATGCAACTACAGCAGTTTTAATGGGAACTTTTGTTTCAACGTTATTATTAATATTTGGCTTATTATTAATTAAACCATTTATGTATTTATTGGGTAGTACTGAAACAATTTTACCTTATGCAATGGATTATGGAATGTGGGTTTTAATTTCATGCCCATTTATGGTTGTTTCATTAATTTTTAATAATATAATGAGATATGAGGGAAAAGCATTCTATGCAATGTTTGGACTTTCAGCTGGTGGTATTTTAAATATATTTGGTGATTATATTTTTATTGATATTATGCATTTAGGTGTATATGGTGCAGGAATGTCAACAGCTATTTCTCAAATAATTAGCTTTGTAATTTTGCTTATATTTTTCTTTAAGATGTGCCAATCTAAATTAAGATTTAAATTTATATCTAAAAGTATTGTAATTTATATCTTAATAATAGAAGTTGGTTTCCCTTCATTTATTAGACAAGGTTTAACTTCTATATCTCATGGTGTTTTAAATAATGTTGCAAGAGCATATGGTGATGAGGCAATAGCAGGTATGAGTGTTGTTAACAAATTAAGTCAATTTGCTTTAGCATTTGGACTTGGAATAGGACAAGGATTCCAACCAGTTGCTGCATTTAATTATCAGGCAAAAAGGTATGATAGAGTTAAAAAATCTTTAAGATTTACCTTATATATTGGTACAATTTTAGTAGGAATTATTGGACTTGTTTATATAATATTTCCAAGAGGAGTTGCAGGAATCTTTTCTAAAGATCCATCTGTTATTGAAATAGCAAGAAGAGGTATTATTTATAATGCAATTGGTGTATTTTTCTTGCCTCTTACAGTAACATCTAATATGCTATATCAAAGTATAAGAAAATCCGCAATTGCAAGCTTTTTAGCACTATTAAGATCTGGTTTAGTTTTTATTCCGGCAATTTATATTAATAATAGCATATGGGGATTAGAAGGATTACTTTGGGCACAACCTATAGCAAATATTATTTCAGCTATAATAAGTTTACCTTTTGTAATTGTATTTTTACATCATAAATTTAAAACTAGAATTGAAAAACCTAGTTTTGAAGAAAGTATATAATAAATTGGTTTTAAATTATCATTTAAAAGTCGATTTTTTTGGGCTTTAATGGGGTTTTGCATATTGAAACTAAAAACGCTTTTATGATATAATATTTTTATCAAATACGTTAGTATTATTATTAAGAGTTTGGAGGAATAACATATGGAAAAATATGTTACATTAGTTTATTTACCTGAAGATGAAGAAACAGCAAATCATTTAGCTGATGAATTTGCTGAAAAGCATGTAGATGTTCACTTATTTGAAAAACATGATTTAAAACAAACTGAAATTTTAAATGATATAAAAAAATCAGCATGTTTAATATTACTTCATATTTCTGAAGATTTTGATTATAGATATTATTTAAGAGAAATTGTAAAAGCTGATAATCGTTGC
>JAFXUP010000093.1 GCA_017524905.1 Acholeplasmatales bacterium
AAACAAAAAGCTAAAGAAATAGCTAAAAAGCTAAAATCAATGGGATTATCTGTTGATGAAATAGCTAATGCTACTTCTCTAACCAAAGAAGAAATTGAATCATTATAATAACGGACACCGGCTATAAATTAGTCGGTGTTTTTTTCTATAAATTTTACAAATTTATTAAATCATTAATTAAAGTTAGAAAACGCTATCAAAAAACAAAATTATATGTTATAATAATCGAAAGTTTTAAAATTTTTAAGGGAGTAATGTATGAAAGAATTATTGATTGGAAATGCTGCTGTTGCTAGAGGGGCATATGAAGCTGGGGTTGGTGTTGTTTCTTCTTATCCTGGTACACCTAGTACTGAGATAACAGAAGTAATGGCAAATTATAAAGAAGTAAATGTAGAATGGGCTCCTAATGAAAAGGTTGCTGCTGAAGTTTCAATTGGAGCTTCTATGGCAGGAGCACGTGCTATGAGCTGTATGAAGCATGTAGGTTTGAATGTTATGGCAGACCCTTTATTTACAGTATCATATATTGGTGTTAATGGTGGATTAGTTTATTGTGTTGCTGATGATCCTGGTATGCATTCAAGTCAAAATGAACAGGATTCTCGTCATTATGCTAAAGCATCTAAGGTTTTAATGATAGAACCTGCTGATTCTAAAGAATGTAAGGAATATACAAAATTAGCTTTTGAATTAAGTGAAAAATATGATGTTCCTGTTTTAGTTAGACTATCTACTAGAGTGTCTCATTCTCAAGGATTAGTTGAAATAGAAGATAGAATTGATTATAAATTAAAGGATTATAATAAGGATATCGCTAAAAATGTAATGATGCCTGCAAATGCTATAAAAAGACATGTTGTAGTTGAAGAAAGAAATAGAAATTTAATTAAATTAGCTGAATCTGATTTATTAAATAAAATTGAAAATAACAATAAAAAAATTGGAGTTATTACTGCAGGTATTTCTTATATGTATTCTAAAGAAGCTTTAGGAGATAATGTAGATTATTTAAAATTAGGACAAGTATATCCATTGCCAGTTGAATTAATTAAAAATTTTGCTAAAAATCATGATTTAGTTTATGTAATAGAAGAATTAGATCCTTTTATTGAAGAGCATGTTAAATCATTAGGAATTACTAATATAGAAGGTAAGGATAAATTTACATTATTGGGCGAATATACACCTGCAATGATTAAAAAGGTTGTTTTAGGTGTTGAACCAGTTAAATTTAATAAAATTAATGAAGATATTCCAGCAAGACCTCCTGTAATGTGTGCAGGTTGTCCTCATAGAGGAACATTCTATGTTTTAAAGAAGCTAGGCTTAACTGTATCAGGAGATATTGGATGTTATACATTAGGTGCTGTTAAGCCTTTAGCATCAGTTGATTCAACTATCTGTATGGGTGCATCAGTTTCTGCAGCCTTTGGTATGGCCAAAGCTAGAGGAAAAGAATTTAATAAGAAATTAGTTTCTGTTATAGGTGATTCAACATTTATTCATTCAGGTATTACAGGATTAATTGATATTGTTTATAACAAGGGTGCAAATACTGTAATTATTTTAGATAATTCTATTACAGGTATGACTGGTCACCAACAAAATCCAACAACAGGTAAAACAATTAGAATGGAAGACACTATTCCTGTAAATTTAATTGATTTAGCTCATTCTGTTGGTGTTAAAAGAGTTGTTGTAGCTGATCCGTTTGATGTTAAAAATTTTGAAGAGGTAGTTAAGACTGAGATTTCAGTTGATGAACCATCAGTAATAATTGCCCAAAGACCTTGTGCTTTATTAAAAACTGTTAAATATACAGGTCATTGTACAATTTCAGATGATTGTAGAAAGTGTAAGCAATGCTTAAAGCTAGGTTGTCCTGCAATTTCTTTAGTAGGTGATAAGGTTATCATCGATGAAACACAATGTAATGGTTGTGGACTATGCGTAAATGTATGCCCATTTAAGGCTATTAAAAAGATTGAGGGGTAATTGATATGAATGTAATGATTGTAGGCGTTGGTGGACAAGGAACACTTCTTGCATCAAGAATTTTAGGTAATATGGTAATTGAATTAGGTTATGATGTAAAGGTATCTGAGGTTCATGGTATGAGTCAAAGAGGAGGTTCAGTTGTAACCTATGTAAAATATGGTGATGCTATTTATTCACCAATTATTGATAAGGGTGAAGCAGATGTTATTTTAGCTTTTGAAATGCTAGAAGCATATCGTAGCCTTCCTTATTTAAAAACAACAGGAAAAATAATTGCTAATACTCAACAAATTAATCCTATGCCTGTTATTACTGGTGCAGCAGAATATCCTAAGGATATTGATAAGAAGCTATCAAGTGTTGTAGATACTAAATTTGTTGATGCTTTAGCTTTAGCAAAGCAAGCTGGAAATATTAAAGCTGTTAATGTTGTATTAATTGGAGTTTTTGCTAAAGAATCTAATATTTCATATGATAAATGGATTGAAGTAATTAAAAAAACTGTACCAGCTAAGCTTTTAGATGTTAATTTAAAAGCATTTGAGCTTGGCTATAATTTAAAATAAGAGGGTTATATGATATTAAATAAAGAAAAGGAATGTATGAGCCGTAAAGAAATTAAGGCTATACAAGATGAAAGATTAAAATGGCAAGTTAAAAGAATGTATGAAAAGGTTGAAATTTTCAAAAAAAGAATGGATGAAAGAGGTATTAAGCCTGAGGATATCCATGGAGTTGAAGATTTAAAAAAATTACCTTTTTCATATAAAAAGGATTTAAGAGATTATTATCCTTATGGACTTTTTGCAGTACCTATGACAGATATTGTTAGACTTCACGCATCAAGCGGTACAACAGGAAAGCAAATTGTTGTAGGATATACAGCAAATGATTTAAAAATTTGGAGTGAATGCTTTGCAAGGCAGCTTGCTGCAGCAGGTGGTACAGCAGATGATTTTGTTCAAGTATGCTATGGATATGGTTTATTTACAGGTGGACTTGGTGCTCATGATGGTGCAACTTATCTTGGTGCAACAGTAATTCCTGCCTCAACAGGAAATACTGCTCGTCAAATTCAAACTATGGTAGACTTTGGTTCAACAATTTTATGCTCAACACCATCTTATGCAATGTATTTAGCTGAAGAAATTAAAAAGCAAGGATTAGTTGATAAGATTAAATTAAAGGCTGCAATTTGTGGTGCAGAGCCATGGACTGAAGAGATGAGACATCAAATTGAAGAAACACTTCATATTAAAGCATATGATGTATATGGATTATCTGAAATAATGGGTCCTGGAGTTTCTTATGAATGTGAATGCCAAAAGGGCATGCATATTAATGAAGATAATTTTATTGTTGAAATAATTGATCCTGAAACAGGTGAGGTTTTACCTTATGGACAAAAGGGTGAATTAGTATTTACAACCTTAACAAAGGAAGGATTCCCATTAATTAGATATAGAACAAGAGATATTTGCTCATTAAATGTTGAGCCATGTAAATGTGGAAGGACATTTATTAGAATGAATAAGCCAACAGGAAGATCTGATGATATGCTTATTATTCGTGGTGTGAATGTATTCCCAAGTCAAATAGAAGAGGTTTTATTAAAATATTGTTCTGATGGTATTACAACAAATTATCAGATTGAGGTTGATAGAGTTAATAATACTGATACATTAGATGTATTTGTTGAAATGGCTCCTGATTTATTTGCTGATGATATGGCTTCAATTGAACGTCTTCAAAAGACTTTAGAAGAAAAAATAAGAAGTGCCTTAGGTATTGGGGCTAAGGTAACTTTAGTTAACCCTAATTCTATAGCAAGAAGTGAGGGTAAAGCTAAAAGAGTAATCGATAAGAGAAAGCTTGCTTGAGGTGATGATTATGATAGTTAAACAACTTTCAATTTTTATTGAAAATAAATCTGGCGCTGTTGGCTATATAGCTAACCTTTTAGGAACAAATAATATTAATATTCGTTCATTACAAATAGCTGATTCAACTGACTATGGTATTTTAAGATTAATCGTTGATGATTCAGCTAAAGCTTTAGATTTAGTTAAAAAGGAAGGATTTACAGCTAAACTAACAGAAGTTATTAGTGTAGTTGTTCCTGATAGACCTAATGGGCTAAATGATTTATTAAGAATATTAACAGATAATAATGTTGAAATTAATTATTTATATGTGTTTATTGGTAAAAATAATTTAGGTGCTGAAGCTATTTTAAAAACAGCCGATGTAGCACAAGTAGAATCATTATTATTGAATAATTACTATTAATAAAAAAGTTATAAATTTAATAAAGCAATGACATAAGAAAAGTAAAAATAAATAATTAGCATAGAGAGATATTGGCTGGTGTAAAATATCATAATTATTATTTTGAAATACACTTATTAGCTTCTTATTGAAATTTAAGTAGGTAAGACGGCATCAACCGTTATATTGAAATGAGGTTTTAGTTTATCTAAAACGAATTAAGGTGGTACCACGGAAATATTTCGTCCTTTATATTTTTTAAAGACGAAATATTTTTTTTATAAATGAAGGAGAATTAAAAATGACAATAATTGACTTTTTAGAGAATAATGCTCAAAAATATAAAGATGAGGAATGCTTAGTTGAAATTAATCCTCAAAAAAAGCCAGATCATTATAGAACATGGAGAGAATTTTCATTAGTTGAACCAGGCTTAGCAAAAGAATATAGAAGAAGTATTACATGGAATGAATTTAATGAATTAGCAAATAAAACAGCTAATTTATTATTAAGCAAGGGAATAAAAAAAGGGGATAAGGTAGCAATTTTATTGATGAATTGCTTAGAATGGCTACCTATATATTTTGGTGTTTTAAAAACAGGTGCTTTAGCTGTACCTATGAATTATAGATATACATCTGAAGAAATTAAATATTGCTTAGATTTAGCTGATTGTAATTGTTTAATTTTTGGTGATGAATTTATTGGACGTGTTGAACCAATTGCTGACCATACACCAAAGGTTAAAACATTAATTTTTGTTGGTCAAAGCGAAGTTCCTTTTGCGGATATTTATAATGATATTATTGATTTATATTCAACAAATAAGCCTAATATTGAATTGACTGAAAATGATGAAGCAGCAATTTATTTTTCATCAGGAACAACTGGATTTCCTAAAGCTATCCTACATTTACATAAGGCTTTAGTTGGTTCTTGTAAAACTGAACAAAATCATCATAAGCAAACCCATGAAGATACATTTTTATGTATGCCACCTTTATATCATACAGGTGCTAAAATGCATTGGTTTGGTTCACTTTTAGTTGGTGGAAGAGCTGTTTTATTAAAGGGTATTAAGCCTGAATGGATATTTGAAACAATTTCTGAAGAAAGATGTACAATTGTATGGCTTTTAGTACCTTGGGCACAAGATATTTTAGATTCAATTGATAGAGGCGATATAAAGCTTGAAAATTATAAGCTAGATCAATGGAGATTAATGCATATAGGTGCTCAACCAGTACCACCAAGCTTAGTACAAAGATGGCTTAAGGTATTCCCTCATCATCAATATGATACAAATTATGGCTTATCAGAATCTATTGGACCTGGTTGTGTTCATTTAGGTGTTGAAAATGTTAGCCATGTTGGCGCAATAGGTGTACCAGGCTATTTATGGGAAGTTAAAATTATGAATGGTAATAAAGAAATAACATCACCAGATGAGGTTGGAGAGCTTGTTGTAAAAGGTCCTGGTGTAATGGTTGAATATTACAAAAATCCAGAAGCAACAGCTGAAATATTAAAGGACGGTTGGTTATATACAGGTGATATGGCTAAGCGTGATAAGGATGGTTTCATTTATTTAGTTGATAGAAAAAAGGATGTAATTATTACAGGTGGAGAAAATATTTATCCTGTTCAAATTGAAGATTTCTTAAGAAAGCACGATAAGATTAAGGATGTTGCGGTAATTGGTTTGCCTGATAAGAGATTAGGTGAAATTACAGCTGCTATTATTGAATTTAAGGAAGGTATGAGTGCAACAGAAGATGAGATTAATGAATTCTGTTTTGACCTTCCAAGATATAAAAGACCTAAAAAGATTATTTTTGCTAAGGTTCCAAGAAATGCAACTGGAAAAATAGAAAAACCAAAGCTAAGACAAATTTATTGTGGAAAATCTTTAGTTGAAATGCAAACAACAGAATAGGAGATTAAAATGTGGCTTAAAATTATATTTATATTAATTTTCTTTATAGCAACAATTTATATTGGTTTTTATTGTAGAAAAAGAGCAAGAACTTCTGCTGATTTCGTATTAGGTGGAAGAAGCGTTGGCCCATGGCTTTCAGCGTTTGCTTATGGAACAAGCTATTTTTCAGCTGTAATATTTATAGGATATGCTGGTTCATTTGGATGGGCATTTGGCGTTTCAGCTTTATGGATTGGCTTAGGTAATGCCTTTATTGGTTCACTTTTAGCTTGGAAGCTTTTAGGTAAAAAAACAAGAATAATGACTCAAGCATTATCTTCATCAACAATGCCTGATTTTTTCCAAAAAAGATTTAATTCTAAAGCCTTAAAAATAGCATCATCAATTATTATATTTGTATTTTTAATACCTTATACAGCAGCTTTATATAATGGATTATCTTATTTATTTAATGTAACATTCTCATCAGATGTTCCATATTGGGCATGGGTATTAATAATTTCAGTAATAACAGGTGTTTATGTTATTTTAGGTGGATTAATGTCTACAGCTATTAATTCATTTATTCAAGGTATTATTATGCTTGTTGGTATAATATTAGTAGTAATTTTTGCTTTAAATTTAAATGGTGGATTAATATCATCATTAGAAAAATTAGCAGAAACCGGTGGATGGGAATTTTCTTCCCTTTTCGGACCAGATCCAATTCATTTATTATTTGTTGTTTTATTAACATCATTAGGTTGTTGGGGATTACCACAAATGGTTGGTAAGTTCTATGCGATAAAGGATGAAAAGCAAATTGGAAAGGGATCTGCAATCTCAACTTTTTTTGCAGTAATAGTTGCTGGTGGTTGTTATTTTATTGGTGGATTTGGTAGATTATTTGCTGATACAAAATCAGCAACAATTATACCTGAAATGATTACAAAACTACCATTAGTTGTTATAGCTATTGTTATTGTATTAGTACTTGCTGCATCAATGTCTACATTATCAGGCCTTGTTCATACATCAGCTGCAACAGTAACATTTGATTTAATTGATGTTAATAAAAATGTTGATGAAAGAAAAAAGCTTTTATTATTAAAAATATTTGTTGTAGTATTTATTGTTGTTTCAGCATTAATGGCTATTTTCCAAGTATATGGACCAGAAAGATTTACTAAAGATATTGCATCATTAATGGGTATATCATGGGGCGCTATATCAGGTGCATTTATTGGACCATTCTTTTATGGATTATACTGGAAAAAGACAACAAAAGCTTCAGTATGGGCATCATTTGGAGTTGGTGTTGGATTAGCATTATTAAGCTTAATATTAAGCTTTACAGGTGTTAAGATTGAATTAAGAAGTGCTAATTGCTTATGGTTTAGTATGGGTGATTCAATTTATATGGGTGTTTTAGCAATGGTATTAAGCTTTATTATAGTACCTTTAGTATCATCTTTTACTAAGGCTCCAGAAAATGTAGAAGAAATGTTTGCTTGTTATAAGAAATATCCTGATAATCAAGAATTTAAATAAATAATAAAAAAAGCTCCTTCGAGGAGCTTTTTGATTTCAATAAATATATTTAAATATGTAATACCATTAAGAATAGATATGTTAATCCATAATATAATAATACAGCTATAATATCATTAAATGTTGTAATAAATGGACCTGATGCAACGGCAGGATCGATATGAATCTTGTCTAATATAATTGGGAAGAATGAACCAATAGCAGCAGATACTGTCATTGCAAGAAGAAGGCTTGTTGCAATAATTCCTGAAACCTTTAATACATCCATAATTTGGAATGTATCTCCTGTAATTACTTGACGTTTTATTGATAAGTAGCATAAAACAAATACAAATGCTACAATTGCGATTATTATACCATTAATAAAACCAACTAGAATTTCTTTTCCAATTAATCTTCTAATTTGTTTTTTCTTCATATCCTCATCAGAAATAGTTCTGATAGTTACGGCTAGTGATTGTGTACCAACATTACCTGCCATATCTAATACCATTGATTGGAAGAATACAGCAACAGGTATTGTAGCAATAACATGCTCAAATGTACCAGTTACTGTTGATACAACAATTCCTAAGAATAATAGTATAATAAGCCAAGGAATTCTTTTTTTAACTGAATAGAATGGTGATTCATCAACATCTACAATTTCAGAAAGACCGCCGAGCTTAGCATAATCTTCAGTCATTTCTTCATCGGCAGCTTCAATGATGTTATCTAAAGATATAACACCTAAAAGCTTATTTTCCTTATCAACAATAGGAATAGACTCTTCGGAATAATCCTTTAATGTTTGAATTATTTCTGATACTAATTCACTTTCTAAAACAGAAGGGAATGATGAAATAATTATTTTATCTAAGGAATCATCCTTTCTTGCTAAGATTAAATCCTTTAATCTAACAGCACCTAATAGATGAGAATCTTCATCGATAACATATAAAGTATTAATATTATCATGTTCTCCAGCTTCCTTAATAAGTGTAGACATAGCTTGTTTTATTGTTGAATCCTTACTGATAGTAATATAGTTATCTGACATATAACTACCAATAGTTTCATCATCTCTTTTATCTAGAGCTTCAACCTTTTCTCTAGTTTCTTTTTCCATCAAAGAAATTAAATGATTTCTAAAATCCTCATCTAATTCATCCAAGATATTGATAGCTTCATCTGAGTCAAGCTCATCTAGGATATCAGCAGCCTTATCTGCCTTTAATTCTTCGATATAATCTTCTGGGTTATCAAAATATGAGAAAATTTCAGCAGTCTTTTCAACACCAAATAATTCATATGCTTTAAATCTTTCTTCCTTTGTAAGTAAAGCTAAAGCATCAGCAATATCACCATCGTGGTAATTTTTTAATTTTTTCTTTTTAGTTTGGGCCGAAAGAGAGCTTCTTAGTATTTTTACAATCGCTTCTTTATTAACTAAAGCCATAAATATTACGTATAATCAATTTAGATATGTTTGATATCTTATTGATTACTTTTCCTTTCTATCTAACTTAATAGATTATTTCATCTAATAATTAGATGTTATAATAAATTGCACTGTGGATCCTTTCCTGATTTTATAAGGCAGTTAT
>JAFXUP010000094.1 GCA_017524905.1 Acholeplasmatales bacterium
AAAGAGTGCTAATTTAAATCAATATACTATTGCCATTTATAACATATAAAATCATTAATGCTATAGAAATAATTGCTAATATTACTGTATAAATTATTGAACCGATATATCCCTTTTTTTCTCTTATTCTTCCTATAATAGCAATCATTAAAGTAAATAATGCTATTCCTATAGATGCATAACCAACATATATATACATAGGAGAAATCTTATCTAAATTTTGACCTAGGTCTTCTATATATTCAAATGTTTTCCAAACATCCTGAACCCATCCTCTAAATTCATTACTTACAAGTACTAATCCTAAAGTAAATATGATAGGTAAAAAGATTATAGTAACTATTAAAAAGAATAGAAAAATAATGAAAAGAATAGAAAATACTTTAGCAAACATATAAGAAAAGCTTCCTAATACAACAAGAGTTGATAAAACCATTAATCTTGTTGTATGCTTTCTTATTTTAGTTCTTTTGTCATATTTTCTTTTTTCTTTTGGAATATCTACATCAGAGTTAAAGCCAATTTTTTCTTTATTTTCTTCCATTAATTTGAAGATGATGAAGCAGCAGCATCGCTACGTCTTCTATCAGTAATATTATCAATTGCAATAACTAATGCTACAAATGTAGCTGCATCATAATTATCATCTAATGTTAATACAAATGAATCTCTTAAAGAAATCTTTCTTGCAACATGACCTATTGGCTTATCATTTAAAGAAATATTGTAATTATAAGTTAAAATATTACCTCTAATTTGTAAATCACCTAATGATGATGTAATAAAATAGTGATCATGTAAAGAAAAAATCTTTCTTCTTACTAATGCTACTTGATTACCATTTGCATCATAAATTAATGCTTTTCTTTGAAATAATCTCCAGAATTTATTTCTGATTACAAATTTTAAATTTCCATTTAAATCATACAAAAATTTCTTTGCAGTAAATGAAAAAAATCTTCCCTTAACAACAAAGACATCATTTTCATTTACATCCTTAACAGTTGATGAACCTCCAAGTGAGATCCACTTATTTCTAATATAAAGCTCCATATAAATTCTCCTTTAATTTTAAAAATGATTAATTCCATAATTATTATATCATTAATTTATTAATTTTTACAATATAAACAAAAAAATGAATTCAAATCTATCATTTTTAAAAGAAAAAGCCTAGAAAACTAGGCTTCAACAACAATTTCTCTAGCATAATCTAATGTTTCACCATCCATTTGTAAGACAGTACAACCATCAGGTATAGCTTTTAAAGATTTACATTTAATATATTCAACACCTTTTACAATTCGATGTAATCCTAAATATATTAAAGGAAATAAAATAATCATCAACCATTTAGGTAAAGAATGAATTATAACAAGCTCAAAGATACCATCATTTCTAATAGCATCAGGACAAACCTTCATTCCTCCACCCATATATTTTCCATTACTACAAATCATTGTCCAAACATTATCATAATGCTTTTTTTCTCCATCTATAACTAAATCTAAGCTATAGGGTCTAAATTTTTTGAAGCTTGATAATGTAATATTAAAATATGATTTTTTAGCTCCAGTAACGCTTAATTGGTTTTTACTTCTGCATACAACAGCATCTAAGCCTATACCAATACCATTTACAAATAAAGCCTTCTCATCACCATTTATATAGCATTTAGAAATATTTCTTCTTATTGGATCTAAATCAATAAATTTATCATTTTTAAAATCTCTTTTAAAATCATTTCCAGAACCACAGCTATAAAATAATAATTTACATTTAAATTCCTTATCACCAATGGCGTTTAAAAAACGATTTAAGGTTCCATCTCCACCACAAAGATAAACAACATCATCATTTTCTAGTGAATCTAAAAAGATAACTTCTTTTCCAACAATTTCTAAAAGATTTTGTTTATAGCATTCATCTAATAATTGAAGATCATTATAAAGCTTATTTATTTTTTTAATTGTTTTACCATCATTGCTTGATGGATTATATAAAATATAATACATAAGCTCCTCCGCTTTAAAAAAATTATATCACATTAAAAAAGAAAAGACCATATAAATGGTCTTAAGCTTCAAAATTAAAATCATTAAAAATATAAGAAGCTAATGAATAGAAATTAATGCTTTCATTAGAAACGAATTGCTTAATAGAATCATTAGTTAATTTAGATGAAGTATCAAATGTAATTTCACCTTTTGTATAAGCAACGATAACTGCATCAGAACCAGTTAAGTTATTAGAATATCCCTTAATACCTAATTTATCTCTTAATTCTTTTCTTCCTGTTGCTGTTTCACAGTAATTAGTCATTGATACAAAATATAATACACCATCAAATTCAGCATAATCAGCTTGTTCTTGTAATAAAGAAATACGAGAAACACAAGTTGAATTTGTAGATGTTGCTAAAACTAAAACAAATGTATCCTTAGCATCAATCTTAGCTTTTGCTTCATTTAATTCAATTGCCTTAAAGCAATTTTCCTTTTCAATTTTTGCTCCTGCTTTACTAAAATCATCATAAAAATTATAACAGCCTGTTAAATGTAAAGCTCCTAATATAACAATTGCGAAAAGCGCAATTCTTTTAAATAATTTTTTCATGGTAAATCCTCCATAACAAATGCTTTTTAATTATATTATATAATTACTTATTTTTCAAGATTATTATTTTTTAAGAATAATTCAAAAATTAATTATATTTATTAATTTCTTCTAATACACCATAAACATCAGAATAAATATTAACATTAGCATTTTTTAATACATTAACGCTTTGATGTCCACATGAAACTAAACAAGATTTAACTCCCATTGCATCAGCAACTTCCTTATCATGTAGGGTATCCCCTATAAATAAAACCTCATCCTTATTTAGTTTTTTATCATTAATATAATTTACTGCAATATCAACCTTTGATTTTGCATGAATATTTTCAATTCCTAAAATATCAACAAAATATTTAACAATATCATAAGATTCGCATTGCTCAATTAAATTATTTTTTTCACTAGCTGAAATAATATAGCATTTAATATTCATTTCATTTAATTTCTTTAAGGTAGGAATTACAGCATCATATAATCCACATTTTAATGATGCTGGTTGATATTTTTTAATAAATTTAATTGATAAGGATTCATATGATTCAATATCAAAATCAATTCCTGCTAATCTATAATATTCTTTTATTGGAAATCTAAAAATATCTTTATATCTATCTAAAGTTATTTTTTCTTTTCCTTGTTCTTCTAAAAATTCATTTAATAGATCATAACATAAAACTAAATCATTTATGATTGTTCCATTAAAATCAAAAAATACATGCTTAATCATTATTTACTCCATAATATTCATTAATAACATTTAATTCTTCTTTTAGCTCATCAACAAGCCATTTAGGCTCTAACACCTTAGCCTTTTTACCAAAGCCTAAAATAAAAGATTTAATCATATCCTTATTTTGCATCTGACAATCTAAAATTGATTTATGCTCATCAATTTGTTCTATTTTTTGATATTTACCATAAATTCTTTCAGATACAACCTGATACAAATCAGTTAATTCTACTCTTATTCTATAATATTCACCATTTTGAATCATACCAAATTCATCTAAATAATCCTTTTCATCATATGATTTCATTCTAGTAAAATGGCTTCTTGTTGCTTCTATTTCTTCAATTCTATTTAGCTTAAAATAACCAAATTTTCCTATGGCAACATTATATGCTAAAACAAACCAGCTACCATTATAAGCATATAGCTTATATGGTTCAAGTGTATGCTCTCTTTTATTATCAGAACCACTTGAATATTTAATAACACATCTTAATTGATTTTCAACACATTCCCTTAAAATTACATAACGCTTTTGTAAATCACTTTTTTCCATTTTTAAAGGATATCTTTCAATAATGCTTGAAGGGGTAATTTCAGATGTTGAAATTGAAGAAAAAACCTTACCTATTACTTCATCAAAGGCTTGCTGATTTAAATAATTTGTTCCTCTTAAAAATTCAGTCCCCTCAATTAAGGTTTCCTTTTCCTTAACAGTTAATTTTAAAGATGGAATAGTTTCACTTTTATCTAATCTATATCCACCATTTTTACCTGTTATAGAATAAATTTTATATCCACATTCCTCTAATTCTTTAATATATTCTTTAATATTTCTAGGATTTGTTTCTAATACATCAGCTAATTCTTTAGTATTAACTAAATCTCTTGCTGATAATATTTGAATAATCTTTATACACCGTGCAGTTTTTCCCATTTCAAAAAGCCCCCTATTGCTCTAATTGTAACACTATTTTTGTCTAATTGAAAGTTATTTTATTATATAATATAATAAAAACTGGTATTAAAAAAATAGATATTTTTGAAAGGAATGATGATACCATGGTTATTGTATTTAAAAATGAAAAGCCTAAATATTTAGAATTATATGATCAAATAGTTAAAATGATTGAGGATGGTACCTTAAAAGCTAATGAGCATCTTCCTTCAAAAAGAAATATGGCCATTAATTTAGATATTTCTTTAAGTACAGTTTTAAATGCTTATAATTTATTAATTGATGAAGGCTATATTTATACAAAAGAAAAAAAAGGCTATTATGTATCTGAAATGCCATTTTGTCATCAAAATAAAATTAAAATAGAAAAAATAAAACAAACACCAATTAATTATAAATATGATTTTACAACTCAAAGTGTATCTAATTTTAATTCAACTCACTTTAAAAAAATATTAAGGGATTTAAGCTATTCAAATGATTATTTAGATAAATCACCATTGTTAGGTAGATTAGATTTAAGAATTGCAATTTCAAATCATCTAGCTGAAAATAGAGCAATCCATGCATCTGCTGATAATATATTAATAGGTACAGGTCTTGAAATGCTTGAAAAAATAATTAAGCTTATTGATGTTGATAATATAACGCTTGAAAATCCAGGATACCATAAGCTTAAAATAATTGGGAAAAATAATAATTATAAAATCAATTATCAGCCATTAGATGATGAGGGTGTTATAGTACCTAATTATAAAACAATTTTATATACTACTCCTTTTAATCAATTTCCAACTGGAATTAAAATGAGTATTAAAAGAAAAAAAGAATTAATTAGTAATGCTATAAAATATGAATCATATATTATTGAAGATGATTTTGATGCTGAATTTAGAATAAATCAAGCACCTACAACATCTATTTATTCATTATCTAATTCAAATACAATCTTTTTTTCAACATTTTCTAACACCTTATTTCCAGGCTTTAGATTAGCTTATGCTATTTTACCAGATGAAATATTAAAAAAATATTTAAAAACATATAAAAATTATAATAATCCTGTTTCATCATTAACTCAAATAATCCTAAAGGAATTTATTAATAATGGTGGTTATGCATCATATATTAATAAAAGAAAAAAGGAATTAATAATAAAAAGAAATAAATGCATAGAAAAATTAAAAAGCATTGGAAATATTGATATAAAGAAAAATTATTTATCTTTATTAATTGATATAAATTCTAATTTAGATGAATTAATTGAAAAAGCAAAATTAAATAATATTAAAATACAATCATTAAAAAGCTTTGATGTTAAAGAAAATAAAACTAACACATTAATTATTGGTTATACAGCAATTGATGAAAATAAAATTGATGATGCTTTAGATGAGTTAATAAAAATAATTAAAGGAGCTAATTAGTGAACTAGTCAATAGTTCGTAGACACAAAAACGATATTTAATTAAATGATAGCTCTGTTCTATATTGAACAGGGCTTTTATATTGTAAAGAATAAGCTAATCTTTCGTTATTATAGTAATAGATGTAATCTTTAACAG
>JAFXUP010000095.1 GCA_017524905.1 Acholeplasmatales bacterium
AATGTAAATACAATTAAAGATTTTATTTAAAGACTATTTAAATTTATAATAATTATTAAATATAAAAAATTATTTTTTTTTCAAATAATTTTAATAGAAAATATTTTTCCATATTATTTTATTTATTTTCACTTCCAGAACCTCCTCCTATCTTGTTCAATAAATCAGCAGCATAATCAGGAGAATAATATTTAACAATTTCAGCTGGATAATATCCATTTATTTCTCCAATTAGTGTTTGCAATTTTGGATCAACTTTATTTTTAATTTCTTGTAATTTTTGCAATCCTCCATTTTGAGCGAAATTTTTCATTTCAGTAGTATTTCCTTTCAAATATTTAATATATTGTTGCAAAATATGTTTCATAATATTTTTAGGAGCAACATGAAGTAATGGTTCTAAAGCTGATAAATTCGAACAGTTATCAATAATTTTTTTAAGAGCATTTTTAGCTTTTAATTTTAAATCATCTGAACTATTTGGATCCATATAATAATATAACATTAAAGATAAAACATTTGCATCCGATACTTCCTTAGCATGCTTAGGTGAATGTCTACCCACATGACCTAAAGCATAACATGCCGCACTTTTAATATGCTGATGAGGTTCATTTTGTAATGCATCTCTTAATTGATTTATTGCTTTTGCTTGGATAACTGACATTGCCAAATCATCTTTAAAAGCAGAGATAAAGCCTAAACTTAAAATACCATATAATCTTGGATCTCCTTTAATATTTGTTATAAAATCAACAATAATTCCAGGGCCTCCTGCAGAAACAATAGCTTGGGCATTCTCAGGTGATTTATTTACTATTTCACAAATGCAAAAAGCTGCATTTTTTTTTACGATATCATCTGAATCTTTTAAGCAATTTAATAATTTCTGAGGATTATTAATTTTTGCCATAACTTGTGTGGCTAAATCTGGAGAATGCTTTGTAATATTTCCTAATAATTGACATATATTTCTCTTTAATTGTGTATCATTATATGATAAAAAGAATGTAATAGTATCTAGACCGTTTTCAGCTACAGGTTGAGCTAATTGTTCATTATGCTGAGATATATATGATAAGGTTTGAGCTGCAGCTCTTTTTAATAATATTTCTGGTTCTTGCAAACATAAAATCAAACTATCAACAGCTCTTGCTTCTACTACTTGTTGAGCTAAATTTGCATTATGCTTTGAAATATATCCAAGTGCCCATGCAGCTGCTTCTTTTACTGATGGGTCAAATTCATCTAAGCATTGAACTAAAGGCTCTAAAGCTCCACTCTTTACAACATCATCTGCTAAATCCGCTGAATGCTTGGCTACTGATTTAAATACATAACATGCTGCTTTTTTAAAGAATCTATTCGGTTTGGCTAATGAATAAATTAATTGAGTAATTATATCATTTTGAACAACACTTTCTGCCAATTCTTCAGAATAATTTGCCAATCTTCCAATGGCTAAAGCTGCACTTTGTTGAATTGAAGGAACACTATCTAACAACAAAGGCCTGAGTAAAGCCATTACTCCAGCACTATGAAGAGATTCAATATTTTGAGGTCTTGATGCTAATTCAGCTATTTTTTGAACAAAAGTAATTCTAGCTTTTTGATATTCC
>JAFXUP010000096.1 GCA_017524905.1 Acholeplasmatales bacterium
ACTTTTTACTATTAACCTTTATTTCAATATATATAATTATAATTTCAATAAACTTATCTACACCATTTAAATGTGGAACTGATGATCTAAAAATAAAACCTGTTACCATTAATACTTCAAATGCATCAAAAAAAAGAAAAACAGCTAATGAATATACACCAATTAAAATTAAAGCAGATTATACTTCTTTTACCAAGATAAATTCAATGAGCGATCAAACCCTTCAAAAGGCAAAACAATTAATAGATGAAACAATTGGAGAATTTTCTAAATTTTTACAAGTTCAACATTCCAATATTAAATTAGATGGTGAGGAGAATACTATTAAAAAAGCATGTCTTGTAAAGAAAATATCTAGTGACTACAAAAATTTTTTAATAGATAATGATTTAATCATTTTTCCTTCTTTTGATGGAAATTTGACTAGTAATGTCCTTGCCGCAGCAGCTTTTTGCTTAGTTAGCTCAGAAAGAAAAAGGCCTATAGCTGGAGTTCTTTATATAAATCCAAATCTTTCATTTGATCGAAAAAACACTGATATATATATGAAAAGAATTTTATTACATGAGATAACACATATTCTAGTCTTTCATCCAGAATTACTCAAAAGCTTAGGATTAATTAAAAAAATAAACGACGTTTCTTATATAACTGCTCCTAAAGCCTTAAGCAAAGCTAGACAGCATTTCAATTGTGCTTCTCTTACAGGAATTCAATTAGAAAATCAAGGAAGTGAAGGTTCGGTAGGCTCTCACTGGGAAGCAAGATATATGCTAGGAGATACTATGATATCAACAAATTATATAGAACAGGCCATGAGTGACATTACATTAGCCTTATTTGAAGATTCAGGATTTTATAAAGTAAATTATTATAGTGGTGGACTTTTTAAATTCGGGAAAAATAAAGGTTGCAAATTTTTTAATAGAAAATGCTTATATAATGGGGGTACTGATTTTACTGATGAATTCTGTCTAAATTTTAAAGCAGAATCATGTGCTAACACAAGGACTAACAAAGGTCAGTGTATTATTTATGATTATAATAACGACATTCCAGAAGAATATAGATATTTTACTAATCCGCATTATGGAGGATTTTATCCAGCTAATTATTGCCCTATAATTAATACTGACTCATTGTCAATGGCAAAAGATTATTGCCCAACGAGTTGTAAATATGGTGATTCTAGTCTTTTAAATTATGGGGAAATAATTGGAGAAAAATCATTTTGTTTCAACAGCTCATTATTACCTTCTTCTTCAGGTTTAAATCCAGAATATCATGCAATATGCTATGAAGTTGAATGTGATAATACAAATAAACAAATAATTATTAAATATGGTTCATCGACTATAAAATGCCCTACAACAGGTGGAACTCTTACTCCATCAGACTTTAAAGGTACTGTGATTTGCCCAAAATATTATGATATTTGTTCCGCTGGTAGTGGTGAAATATGTAATGATATGTTTGATTGTTTCGATAAAAAGGTAACTACTGATCAAAATAGCTATTTATATGTTCCGGGCCAAAGTGATGATGAACCATATAATGAGCCTGTAGAAATTAATGATGATGATGATGATGATAGAATTCCAATTTATAGAAATAATAATTCTTAT
>JAFXUP010000097.1 GCA_017524905.1 Acholeplasmatales bacterium
GAAGAGGACCTGCCCAACCATTTACATTTCCCATTCTATACCAAGCCATAAATGCAGGACCTGTATACCAATCTTTTAATTCTTCATCTGAGAAACCAAATTCTTTAAATACTTTTCTTGTAACATATTCTAATCCAGTAAAAGCTAAAGGTAAATTTATTCCATTTAATGCCATCCAATCTATTTCTCTTTCCCATCTTGACCAATCCCACCATGAAGCTGAATATGAATGAGTACATGTATTCATATAATATGAATATTTTAATTTACTTGTCTTTCTTATTGGTTCATTTAATGGAGGTAATTTTTTATTTTTAACATTTTTTAAAGAATCACCAGTCCAACTTATTTGAGAAAGTACATGATATCTAAGATAATATCCTAAACCTGAAGATATAGATAATTTATCATTTCCTTTTATTGTTATTTTAGTTTCTAAAGGATCTGTACCTGTTGTAGATATTTCAAAATAAGCTTCATCTGATTCCTCAATTATAAATTCAAATCTATCTATAATTTCTGGAAATTGTCTTTCTAATAAACCTTTTAAGACATAAAGATTATCTCTTTTATATTTATTATATAATTCTTTAGCAATAGAAGTAGTTATTCCTTCAGGATCACTTGAATATGTAGTATCACTATCTTGCCAACTTTTACTAAAATTCATAACTTCTTCTTTATATTTATTATAATCAAATTCTACTCCAGTTTTTACTGCATCAATTACTTCATCAATAAATAATTTCCATCTTTCATAATAATAATCTATATAAAGACCAGCCCAACTTTTTGCAGCATAATCATTTATATTACCATCAGGTCCCCATAATGTAATTTGATTTCTAGCATTAAATTCAAATAATTTTTGATATTTAGTATCAGGTGCTATTTTAATTGCTTTATTTATCCATCTACCTAATAAATATATTTTATCTGAAGCAAGTAATTTATCTGCATCTTTAATAAATTCTAATAATTTATTTCCACTTTTTTGCAATTCATTCAAATTTTTAGCTTCATATGATGAAGTAAATATTTTTCTTTCTATATCAAATTCATTTGTTAAAATATTAACACCTAAATCAACTATATCATGATTATATGTATCTATATCTTTTAATTTATCAATTACTCCATCTTCTAATAAAAGACCCCAAGCTTTCCATAAATTTTCTATACCACCTTCTAATTCACCTGAATTTTTATATTTATCAATAATAGATTCTGATTTTATTTCTATATTACTAACAAAAGAAGGAACTTTTTCTATTTGACTAACATTATGATATGGAGAATAATAAATATTTTGTAACATAATTTCCCATGCTTCTTTAATTTGTGGAATATTATCGTCACCATATCTTCTTGAAGAATAATTTTCAACCCATTTTGAAATATCATTAACTTTACCATCTAACCATTTATTTTCTAAAACAGCTTCATATACTACATAATTTTGTTCAATTGCTTCCATAGTAATACCAATACCAATCATAGTACCATTTGAATTATATATATCTTCTTGTGGTTTTTGTAATATATGTGTTAAATTACCCCACATACCAGGATTACCACCAAAATTATGTAAAGTACACCATATCCATTGTTTACCAAAATAATTTTGGAATTTTGACCATACAGGTGAATATTCAGTAAATAAATCTAATATAATCATTCCATCATCAGGTACACCAGATAAATATGCTTTTACTTGTGGTTCTTTCCAAAAATATGCTTCATTAACAAATAACCATCCTTGCATAAGCCAAATAGCTTCAGGATCAGCTGATCTTAAACCTTCAAATGTTCCTTTAGATGATTGTCTTAAATATTCTGGATCATCTGTTCTTGGTACCATTTCATTATAAACATCACCATTATATATATGTGAAGTACCATATGTTTCAGTTTGTATTTCTATAAATCTTTTTGCAATTTTATTAAAAAGAGGATCAGTAACTTCAAGAGTATAAGTTCTATATTTTATATCAAAACCTGCCCAATTAGAGCCCATTGTAACATTAGCATCAGGGAAATGTTTAGTAAAAGTACTAGGAACATATCCACTAAACATAGATAAAACTGGTGTCATACCATAATCACGCATACGTTCTAATATTTTTAATTGTAAATCATGTTCATAATCAATCCATTCATCTGGAAGAGGACCTGCCCAACCATTTACATTTCCCATTCTATACCAAGCCATAAATGCAGGACCTGTATACCAATCTTTTAATTCTTCATCTGAGAAACCAAATTCTTTAAATACTTTTCTTGTAACATATTCTAATCCAGTAA
>JAFXUP010000098.1 GCA_017524905.1 Acholeplasmatales bacterium
TAAAAGCCTTGCTGAAACACCTTTTAATGTTTTCATTACTACAGGAATAGAATCCTGTGGTGATAATCCAATTAATAAATGGACGTGATCTAAATCTGTATTTATTTCAACAAGCTCATAATTATTATTGACACATATGTTTTTAATAATATCTATTAAATCATCTTTAATATCATTTAATAATATTTTATGTCTATATTTCACACACCAAACAATATGAAAATATAAATCATAAACATAACCTCTACCATGCTTCATAATGTTAATACCTCTATATATATTAGAGCATATTTAATGACATATGCATAGTAAAAAATAGATGTTATATACTTTAGTATATACTTTGAGAAAAATCATTGACATATGCAATATTATTTTATATTTTTTATTAATTTTTCTCAAAAAATATAAAAAAGAGCCTAACTCGTAAATTAATTAACGAGTGTGCGGCTCTAGTTCATCAATAAATATAGCTCCATTCTTTATTATTTTGTTTTCCAAGGTCTATTCTTTTTATTCCAGCCACGTTCCTTCCAATAATTAACATCAGCATCATTCCAACCATTCTTTTGAATCATACGCATTAAACTAAAGAAGGCTTTTGTTTTTATACCTGGCTTAACATTACCATTTTTCTTTATAACTTTTTTAGATATTTTATCTATCTTTTTATTAATCTTATTTAATCTTTTTTCTGGTATTTGATCATAGCTTGTTGCGCGTACCGCAACACCTAATTTATAAATCTTAGGCACTCCCCAGAAAAATAAGCTATCCGCCATATCCTTATTAGTCGATTTCATACCAGCTCCAGCCGCAGTTGAAACAACAATAGCTTGTTTTTTAAACATAGATGCCTCAGGTCTATGTACCATCCATCTATATCCATAGTGATCAAGCAACGTCTTCATCGCACCTGTTGCATGATATACATATACTGGTGATGCAAAAATTAATACATCGGCCTCATCTAAAGCATCTGTAATGGGCTTTAAGCTTTCAAAGTGAGGACACTTATTCTCATTTTTCAAAAAGCACTGTGTGCAGCCAAGACAAGTTTGTGAAAAATCCTTTGGCAAAAAAAATTCCTTAATTTCTCCATTTAATTTTAAAGCCAAATCATGGGCAATATGATAAGTTGAGCCTTTATGATTTTGACCATATATAACCGTAATTTTCATTTGAATACACCTAGTCATTTTTTTCATCTTTTTCTAATATTTTCTTATTAAGCTTACTATCATTCTTATAAATGATTAAATTTTGAAAATGACCAATAATAAAATTAACAATACCTATTACACCTAAAACAATAATATTATATTCAATAAATGTTAATTTAGCATTTATAATAGGAAGCCATAATCCATTAATCATATTAGTAATAATAGTTGTTGCAAAGCAAAAGCCTAATCCAATAAAATATTGCTTATAAGGATTAATATTTGATTTATGGAATTTTCTCATATAGAAAAATGATGCTAGATGGCTCAAATAATTAGCTAAATAATAGGATATTGAATAACCTAATCCCCCACCTATAATAGCCTCTCCATCACGCCATCTTATCGCAAATCCTATAATTGACCAATCATATTTAATTCCTGCAAGCTCCATATCTATATCAGGAATTAATATTTCCATCTCTGCAAACCTTTGACCAAAGGCATACGGCATAAAACTACATATTAAATATGTAATTATAGCACCAATAAATCCACAAATTGTTGAACCTATTAAATCTCTATGCTTATTATAAAATTCAGGATGTTTTTGCTGAAACTTAATTCCAGGCTTTGCAAAAAAATCCCAGATTTTTCCAAAAATAGTTTTCTTTTCTTCATCCATAATTAAACATAATCTCCCTATGCAATATTATATCACAAACAAGCACTCAAGAAAAAAACATAAATCTAAATAAAATACCTCTTTTTGATTAATAATATGGATGATCTATATTAATCATAAATTCATACTTATTTTCGAATAAATTATTTATTTCATAATTTAAATCCTTTTTAAAATCAAAAGGTGTACACATATCAAATAAGACTAAGCTTTTGTTTCCTCTTCTTACGATTCTAACATCATGAATTGTAATATCCTTATAATTATCATTTAAATAATTAGTTATTTTATCTTTAATTTCACTTAATTCACTATCGTTTAAATCAATAGGATCTATATGAGATGTAAGCTCGATATTATATTCCTTTTTAACAATATATTCTATTTCATCAATAATATCATGAACCTCTTCTAGAGTTTTATTCTTATCAACCTCTAAATGGATTGTCATATAGCATTTATTTTCACCATATGTATGACACATAATATCATGATAATTAATAATATCAGGATATCTTTTTACGACTGCTAAAACCTCATCAATATAAGTCTTATTCAATTTAGTACCAATTAAAGGATCTGATTCTTCCTTTAATAAACTAACACCTGTTGAAATAATAAATAATGATACAATTATACCTAATACACCATCTAGTGAGAATGGAATAATTATATTATTTTTACCTAATAGATATTCAATAACAAAGGCAATTAAGATTGTAGATGTTACAATACAGTCATTTAATGAATCTCTAAAATTAGCCTTTAAGCTAATTGATGATATTATTTTAGCGATTTTATAATATGCATAGGCTTGATATATCTTTATTAAAATAGATACCCCTAATACTATCATATTTATCATAAAGAAATTATTGCTTATAGATACTGGCTCATATGTTGTAATTTTATAAATTGATGTACCTACTAAAACAAGTCCTACAATTATAATAATCATTGATACTATTAAACCAGATATATATTCTATTCTTTCATGGCCGAATGGATGATCTGCATCTGGTTTTTTCTTTGCCATCTTAAATCCAAATAAAGATACTAATGATGATGCCATATCACTTAAGTTATTAATCGCATCAGAAATAATAGATACACTAAATGATAAAATACCAATAATTAATTTAGATATAAACACTAAAAAGTTAGACACTATACCAATAATACTTGCAAGTACACCATGAAGTAATCTAACATCTTTATCTTTTATATTTTCATAATTTTTAATAAATTTCTTTCTTAATAAATTAATCATAAACAAGCACCTTTCGTTTATTATACTACTTTTAAATAATGTTAGTATATACAAACATAAAAGTAGGGTGAGAAGTCCTGCTTAATATCTTTTAATGCAATTATAATAATCAAACAATAAACGCTTAGCTATACGGGCAGCTTTAAAACTTGGCTTAACTACGTTGTTTTTTCTAAAATTTGTTAGTTACTTATTAGTTACGATATAAATATTATATAGTATATTTTAAAGAAAATTAGTTTTATTATTTTATGCCCTTTGTTTTAATATCTCTTCTTTTACCTGGAATATGAATTAAATCAACATAACCATCATCATTTAATTCCTTAACAATAGTATTTATAGTTGTAATAGGGATATCCCATGATATACTAATTTCTTTTTGTGAATGAGATTCACCATCATTTAATGCATACAATATCCACATTAAATTAGGTTTAACTCCACTTTTTTTAGCTACTTCTGCATAAAAATAATCTATCTTATATATTAATTTACCAAATCTATAAAAAAATTCTTTAGACATAAATTCCTCCTATATTTAATCCTTAAATAAACAAAAAAATAGCAAAGATTTATAAAAACCTTTGCTATATTCATTATTATATTTTAATTAATTATAAATTTTTTAATCTTTGAAAGTGCCTTTTTCTAAAGCTAATGTTCTTGTTGTTAAATCACAAACCTCAGCTGGTCCATAATATTGAATAGCACCTGGATATAAATAACAAGTATTTTCAGCCCATTCTTTTCTATGTGCTTCAAAATATTTAAATGGAGCCCCATCAAGTTCTACTAATGCTTTTCTAATAACTGGCTTATCTTCACCATGTCTTCTTTCAATATTCATCATCTTAGTAATAGGCATACCACCGGCAACCCATTCTTCAGCAGGTTTAGATAAATTAGATACTTTTGATAAATATCCAGTATATCCATATTGAATTAACATAAATGCATTATAACCTAATGAATAGCAATAATCAGCATCAAAATTAGAAGGGAATGCACATCTTCCTTCATAGCCAAAGAAATGATGTAATGGATTAAATTTACCATTATATTGGCCTTTAGCTCTTCTTTCTTCTAAAACATTCTTAACTAAAGCACTAAATAATTTTTCAGATTCAATTAATGATACTTGAACATTACCATGTGGATCACGTTCTAAGAATAATTGTTGTTGAATTGTTGTAGGTAAAATAGCAAAAACAGACATTGATTCTTTTGTTAAACCTTTTTCAATAAATGCATATTTTTCAGACCATGTACCTAATTTATTAAATGCTTCAGCCTTAGCACCAGCTAAAAGTTCATTAATTTCAGCAATTAATTTTGAGAATTCAGGAACGAATTCTACAACACCTTCAGGAATAATTGCAACACCATAATTCATACCTTTAGCTGCTCTTGCAGCAACTGAATCAGCAATTGAATTAGCAATTTCTGATAAAGACATCTTCTTTTCAGCAACTTCTTCTGAAATCAAACAAATATTTGGTTGAGTTTCAAGTGCACACTCTAAAGCAACATGTGAAGCACTTCTTCCCATAACCTTGATGAAATGCCAATATTTCTTTGCTGAATTACAATCTCTTTGGATATTACCGATTAATTCAGAATAAGTTTTTGTTGCAGTATCAAAGCCGAATGAACATTCAATATCTTCATTCTTTAAATCACCATCGATTGTCTTTGGACAACCAATAACTTGAACACCAGTATTATTTGCTGCAAAATATTCAGCTAATACTGCTGCATTTGTATTAGAATCATCGCCACCAATAATAACAATGGCAGTAATTCCATGCTTTTTGCATACTTCTGTTGCAATCTTAAATTGTTCTACAGTTTCAAGCTTAGTTCTACCAGAACCAATAATGTCAAATCCACCTGTATTTCTATATTGATTAATAAATTCATCATCAAATACAACATAGCTGTCTTCGATTAATCCAGATGGACCACCTTTAAATCCAATTAAAACGTTGTCTTTATTTGTTGCTTTTAAAGCATCATATAACCCTGAAACAACGTTATGTCCACCAGGTGCTTGTCCACCTGATAGAATAACACCTACAACTTGCTTTTTAGCTTTTGAAGTGTTCTTTCCTTTTTGGAATGTAATTTCATTTTTTCCATATGTATTAGGGAATAAAGCCTTAATCTTTTCTTGATCCTTTACAGATTCAGTAGGAAGGCCTTCCTTAACACAAATTTCTTCTATACCTTGTCTCAACATGCCAGGTAATTTTGGCTGATAAGTATATCTAGCCTTTTGAAGTGGTGATAATTTCATAATATTTTCAATCTCCTATTAAATATTTTTAACGATATCGCCTAAATATAAGTTTTGTTTTTTATCGTTTATTTACAATGAAATTATAGCAAAAATATACTAGTTATACAACTTAATATCAGTAAAATAACGTTTTCATTTTTACTGTTTCTTATTATTTTTAATTCATCTTCATCTATAAATATTTTTACTGCTAATTTAAACTTTCTTGTCATAAAATCACCTTCTATTTTCTTTTTTCAATTTAAGTATAAAATATATTGAGAACATAAAACGGCACAATGGCAAAAAAATAAAACCAATTTATAGTTTTATAGCCATAAAAAAAGCCATATTAGTAAGCTTATATGCTAATATGGCTTTTATTAATTAGATTAATATTAAAATTTATTAATACATTTCTTGGTTAGTTTTAGCTTCTTTTTCTTTTAAAGAACCAACAGCAGCTTCAGTAGTCAAGAATAGACCAGCAATTGATGCTGCATTTAAAATAGCACTTCTTGTAACCTTAGTTGGATCTACAATTCCTGATTTATACATATCAGTCCAAACACCAGTTTTAGCATCAAAA
>JAFXUP010000002.1 GCA_017524905.1 Acholeplasmatales bacterium
ATTATAAGATATTTCATCTAAATTAGAAGGAATTGTAAATGCTAAAATAGATGCATTATTTCTTGAAACAAAATATTTGTTTCCTTTTTCTAAATTCCATTTTTCATTTTCTGCTAATTTTATAAAATTATTTTTTAATAAAATATCTTCAATATTCTTACAAGCATGAAATGCTGTTTTAGATTTATTTAGATAATTTAAAAATTCATTAATGTAATTCATAATAATAACCTCATATTCTTTTTTATATTTTAATTATAATATTATTTTAAAAATTTAAAAGCAAAAAAATTAAACTATCATTAAAAAATAAGTTGGTAGGATGTTTAAATCACCTACCAACTTAAATTATTTAATGAATTTAACAATCAATATTATTAAAATTCTATAATTGCTTCAAAACAAACATGATCATTTACATAACCTTTATAGCAATTTTTATTATTTTCATTAATAAAATGATCTATTTTAATTTCATCACCTAATCTAGCTTCATGTACAAATGATAATTCCAATGATTTAAATGGTTTATAATCATCTAAAGTCATTGAATTCATAATGAAATCTAAATATTTAGCATTATTGACATGAATATTAGCATCTAGATCTGTTAATTCAACCTTATGATAATGAGTATCTATAATATCTCCAGTACCTAAGTTTATTTTTCTTTTACATGGACCTTCATAATTAATATTACCTTTAAATTCTCCATCAATAACAACTTCATTAGCTCTTGCTAATGTTCTTTTTTCTCTATCGATAATAACCCAATTTGTATAGCTTTTAACAAGTAGGTTATCATTTTCATCTCTTATTTCAATTTCTCTATCATATTCTAATTTTCTTTTTTCATGAGGCCATGTATTAACATGTAATACCTCACCAAGCTTTGGCATACGAGATACAACCTCATATGTTTCATATGTTAAAACCCAACAATAGCCAAGCTTAGCCATTTCACTATCATCATAGCCTAACTTTTGTATATGTAATCTTGCCGCATCTTGCAAAATATCTACAATTCCTGATGCTCTAAGTTCGTTATTAAAATCACATTGAGTAGTATGTGGTATAACTTTCATTTTATATTCAAGCATTTCTAAAACCTCCAAAACAGCTTTATTATATCACATATAAAAAAAGAAAAAAGAGGAAATCCTCTTTAATTCTTTGGTCCCATTAATTTAACTAAAACAGCCTTTTGAGCATGTAATCTATTTTCTGCTTCTTCAAAAATTTCATCAGCATGCTCTTCAAAAACTTCATTAGTAATTTCTTCTTCTCTGTGAGCAGGTAGGCAATGCTGAACCATACATCCTTTATTACAAATAGCCATTAATTCTTTATTAACTTGGAATCCTTTAAATGCTTTTAATCTTGCTTCTGCCTCACTTTCTTGGCCCATAGATGCATAAACATCTGTAAATACAACATCAGCACCCATTGCGGCAGTTAAAGGATCATTTGTCATTTCAAACATTCCTGGGTATTCGTTATGAGCAAAATCAATGATGTGTTGACATACTTCATATCCTTTTGGTGATGCAATAGATACTTTCATACCTAAACGAAGGCATCCAACAATAATTGAATTTGCCATATTATTACCATCACCAATAAATGTTGCCTTTAAGCCTTCAAAGCCACCTTTAAATTCTCTTATAGTCATTAAATCAGCTAATACTTGGCATGGATGACAATAATCAGTTAACGCATTAATAACAGGAATTGAACCATATTTTGCTAAATCTTCAACTTCCTTTTGAGCAAATGTTCTAATCATTATACCATCTAAATATCTAGATAATACTCTAGCTGTATCTTGAACTGGCTCACCACGACCAATTTGTAAATCTCTTGATGATAAGAATAATGCTTGTCCTCCAAGTTCATGCATACCAACTTCAAAAGAAACTCTTGTTCTTGTTGATGATTTTTGGAAAATCATACCTAATGTTTTTCCTTGTAAAATTGGATGAGGAATTCCATTTTTCTTTTGGAATTTTAATTGATCAGCTAAATTTAAAATATCTAATATTTCTTCTTTAGATAATTGTTCTAATGTTAATAAATGTTCCATTATTTTGCCACCTCATTAATACTTTCAATTAATCTATCTAAACCTAAATTTAATTCTTCAAATGTAATATTTAAAGGAGGAAGTAATCTAATTTTAGTTTTAGCTGTAAGAGGAATAACACCATTTTTAATAGCACAATTTGCAACATCAATAGCTTTAATTCCATCCTTAAGCTCAATACCTACCATTAAGCCTTTTCCTGAAACAGATACTACATTTTTTTCATTTTTTAATCTTTCTTCTATAATTTTTCTACATTCCTTAACATGATTAAATAAATCATCATTTAATCTAGTTAATACTGAATATGCCGCACTAGCACAAACTGGATTTCCTCCAAAAGTTGTACCATGCTCACCATATGATAATGTATTTTCTAACTTTTCATCAAATAAAATAGCTGCAAAAGGAAGACCTCCTGCTAAGCCCTTAGCAGTTGTAACAATATTTGGCTCTACATTATATTCCATATAAGAATATAAAAAGCCTGTTCTACCATTACCTGTTTGAACCTCATCAACTATAAATACTAAATCACGCACTTTACATACCTTATCAATAAATTTGATATATTCAGGATTTAAGGCATTTACGCCACCTTCACCTTGAACTGTTTCAATCATAATAGCGCATGTTTTATCACTAATTAAATTTTTTAAAGCTTCAATATCATTTGCTGGTGCATATTTAAAATCATCAACAAATGGGAAAAAATAATTATGGAAAACATCTTGACCTGTTGCAGATAATGTCGCAATAGTTCTTCCATGGAAGGAATTTATTAATGTAATAATTTCAGCTCTTCCTTTTCCATATTTATCAAAAGAATATTTTCTTGCCGCTTTTATAGCACATTCATTTGCTTCAGCACCTGAATTTGCAAAGAAAACCTTCTTCATATTTGTTTTTTCACATAAAAGCTTAGCTACCTTAACTTGAGGTTCATTATAATATAGGTTTGAAGTATGCTGAACAGTATTAGCTTGTTCTGTTACAGCTTTTACCCATAAAGAATCACAAGCACCAAATGAATTAGTACCTATTCCTGATGAAAAATCAATATATGTTTTTCCATCATAATCAGTAAAAGTTGAACCTTTTCCTTCTTTAATAACTAAATCAAATCTTTTATAGGTATTTAAAATATTTTCCTTATCTAATTTTTTTATATCTAACATTTTTAATACCTCATTATCTAAATTCTGTACCTGCACCATCGTCAGTTAGCATTTCAATTAAAATTGAATGAGGAATTCTTCCATCGATGATTACAACATATTTTACGCCACGTCTAATAGCTTCAACACAGCATTCAACCTTAGGAATCATACCACCATCAATAATACCTGAATTAGCTAAGCCCTTTAATTCAGATACATTAATAAATTTCATTAATGAATTAGGATCATTTTTATCCTTTAAAACGCCTGCGATATCAGTCATTGCAATAAATTTTGTAGCATTTAAAGCACCAGCAATTCTTGCCGCAGCTGTATCAGCATTAATATTATAAACATTACCATCTTGGTCATATCCAATAGTTGATACAACAGGAATATAGCCCATATTTAATAAATCTAAGATAACATCAGGATTAATATTTAAAATATTTCCTACATATCCTAATTCAGGGCTTAAAGGACCTGCTTCAATTAAGCCTGAATCTAAACCAGATAGACCTATTGCATTACCACCAGCTAAATTCAATTGCTTAACTAAATTTTTATTAACCTTACCAGCTAAAACTTGTGTTACAATATCAGCAGTTTCACTATCTGTTACACGAAGTCCATTTACAAATTTTGATTCTTTTCCAACCTTTTTTAGCATTGATGAAATTTCAGGGCCTCCGCCATGAACTAATACAACC
>JAFXUP010000099.1 GCA_017524905.1 Acholeplasmatales bacterium
AAAACTTAAATTAAATATTTCTTGTTAATAACGACATTGATTAATTTAATTTTTTATTTAATATATAAAATTAATAAATAATAAACTATTACTTTTCAATTAGCAATCATTTAATAAACATTATTGGAAATTGTTATTTAATTTAAAGAATTAGAATACTCTTGTTCATCTTCTAATTCATTTAATCTCTTTTTCCTTTCTTTTTTACTTGGCATTTGGCATAATAATCCAACAATAACAGCACATAAGAAAGTAATAATAGCAGCATTAATTAAAACATAAGTATTATTTTCATAAGTAATTTTTGGACCTTTAATACATATACCTAATTCTTCTTGTTCAGAATCAAAGAATACTTTTTCTTTTCTTAAGAATGGTAATCCAAGTTCCCAGAATGTTTCAACAAGATTAAATCTATTAAATATAATTAATAATATATAATGATTATTATCTTCATCATAAACAAATAAATCTTTTCCATCTAAAACAAAAGTATGACCTAAATCAGCAGAATAAAATTCTAATTTAGGGAATACATCAACATCAAAATCTTTATCACATAAAACAAATTGATATTTAGGTGATGTTAATAAACGACATTTATTTTTAATATCAGCTAAAAATAAAAATTCTCTTTGTAATATAGGAAGGAAATTATATGGTGCTACTAAAAAGTTAAATTCAACTCTTATTTTACTTGTTGAATAAAATGAAGTAACACTAGTATGATTAAAATTAATTTGTTTAAAAGTAATACCCCATGTTTTTTCTATTTTTCTACTTGTATGATAAGTATGGAATAATTCATGAGCATAATGTGAACCAAATTGTCCTTCAAATGATTCATTATATAAAGCTTGTAATTGTTTATTATCTTGAGAAGTTCTTAAAGGTAATGTTTCATCTAATTTATAAGTAGCATCTAATCTTTGTTGAATACCTTTTTTACCTTTAGCTCTTGGTGAACCACCACCCATAGCACATCCACCAGGACAAGCCATAACTTCTAAAAAGTGTATATTTTCAAATCCTGGTTCTTTATTTTTTATTTTTGCTAATAAATCCATTGCATTTTTAATACCATGTGCTACTGCTAAATTTAATTGGAATCCATTTATATCAACAGTAGCTACTTTAATTCCTTCATCTGTTCCTCTTACTGCATTTAATTGAATTGGATTCATATCTCTTCCTGTAATAAATTTATATGCTGATCTAACAGCAGCTTCCATTACACCTCCTGTTGCACAAAATATAGCACCACCTCCAGTATATTCGGAATATAATGTATCTGCTTCTGTATCTGGTAAATTTTTAAAATCAATTTTTGCATCTTTAATTAATTGAGCAAGTTCACGACTTGTAATAACTAAATCAGTTTCACCATTTAATTGGGGTCTTCTAATTTCATCTTTTTTAGCAGTACAAGGCATAAATGCTACATGATATATTTTAGATCTATCTACTCCTATTTTCTTTGGGAATATATTTTTAACAACTGCTGCAAGCATTGATAAAGGAGATCTACAAGATGATAAATTAGGTATTAAATCAGGTCTTGATATTTCTATATAATTAATCCATGCTGGACAACATGATGTGAACATAGGAAATACAGCTTCTGGATCATTAATTCTGTCAATTAATTCTGTAGCTTCTTCAACAATGGTTAAATCTGCTCCAAAGTTTGTATCAAATACATAATCAAAACCTAATTGTTTTAAAGCAGTTATTATTTTTCCTGTAGATATTTCTCCTGGTTTAACACCTAAAGCTTCAGCGGTATTAATTCTAATAGCAGGAGCAAATTGAGTAGT
>JAFXUP010000100.1 GCA_017524905.1 Acholeplasmatales bacterium
ATAGTAGAAACTAAAAAAGAAAAAATATATTATATTAACTTTAAATATTATGTTTATAATCTATCAACTGGTAAATTATTAAAAGAAACTCATCAAAGAGTATCAAAAGAATATTATAATTTACATAATAAAG
This sequence comes from Acholeplasmatales bacterium, assembly GCA_017524905.1. Taxonomy (GTDB): domain Bacteria; phylum Bacillota_I; class Bacilli_A; order Acholeplasmatales; family Anaeroplasmataceae; genus Anaeroplasma. The sequence goes on from JAFXUP010000100.1 coordinate 134, forward strand.
GTGATATTATCGATATAAAAGCATCTTTTTTAGGGGTTGTTGAAGAAAATAAAGAATTAACAAATAAATTAATAGCTAAAATGTCTATTAAATATTAATTTATGCTATAATAAACGATAAGAAAGGAAGGTATTAATTATGCCACATATTAATATTAAATGTTATCCAGGAAGAACAGAAGACCAAAAGAAAAGATGTGCAGAAGAGGTTGCTAAAGTAGTATCAGAAATTATGGGATGTGATATTTCACATGTTTCTTTAGATATTAATGAAGTTGAAAAAACTGATTGGGCATCTAAGGTTTGGGATAAAGAAATAGCTCCAAATATGGATAAATTATATGTTAAACCTGGGTATAAACCAGAAAATAGATAAAAAAGCGATTATAATCGCTTTTTCTTTTTTTGATTCAAAATAAATATATCTATCAATTTTTTGACAAAAATGTAAGATATTTGATATAATTATTGCAGTGTTTTGACTGGGGATGAAAGGAATGAATAAAATATTTAAAAAGCTTAATATTTTTGCGATAATAATTAGCTTTATAATTATATTTTTTCTTTTCCCTTTAAATGGCCATGCTGAAGATACTGGCTATGTTGAATATAATTATGCTTTGTATCATGAGTATACAGGAGAAGAGATTTTACTTGATGATTTAGTATTAACATTTAATGGAACAACTTTAGTCAAAGATACCGATTATACAATTACATATTTATCAACAAACTTATCAGAAGTTGGTACTAAAATGCTTAAAATAACATTAGATGAGGATAGTGATTATGTTACTCAAGAAACTACAAAAGAAGATACTATCACATATTATGTTGTAGATAAGATAATCGATTTATCTGATTATGGTATTAGTGAAGGAATGACTGTTGAAAAAGAAAATGGAGAAGCATCACTTAATAGTCTTGCAGCACCTATTTCAGAAGTATATTCTGACTTTTTAACAATTGGTGATTCAACTACAACATCTAATGAGGGTGCTTTATACTTTAATTTTTCAAATCAGTATCATACTGTTATTCGTTATAAAGATGCATATCAAAATACATATTATAAATATTCACAAGAGGGAGATCCTGTTTTAAATATAAATTTCTTTGCTGTAGATGCATTAATTACAGAAAATGATGAAAGAATTGAAATTGATAATTTAAATAATCTTGCATATAAGCTAGTTTCAAATTCTAGTGTAGATGTTTCTTGGAATGGAGATATTCTTTTTGAAAATTCTTTATTAACAGCAGAAACTGACTATGATACATATTTATACATACCTGAATTGTACGGAAATGAAACTGCGGTTACTTCAATTGATTCAACATATACTGATGGCAGTGTTTATAATGTAATACTTCAAATTGTATTTAAAGGTAATTATGGCGGATCTATTACTAAAACGCTAAAACTATGTCCATCAATTGAAGATGCTGATATCGAAGCATTAGAGGGTGGAAATGTAACTCATGAGCAAAGTGGTTATATTATATCTTTGGTATATGGGTCAGATACAATTCCAATATGTTTAAAAATGACAATAGATGGTCAGGAAAAGACCTTAGTTTATGGTACAGATTTTACATATGATTCTAGTGTTTTATGGGGCCAAGTTGGAATGGGAGGAATATCACTAGATATTCAAGGAATTGGAAATTATGCTGGTCAACGTGAGAATGTGTGGGTTTATCTTAGTGCTAAAAGTATTACTTCAGATACTATTACATATGAAGCAAATTCTAATGCATATTATGATGGAACAAATGATCCTGTTTTAGGCATTATTATTTATGATAATGATATTCCTGGTGATAACAAAGTAATCAGTGATGATTATTATGAAATAACAATTATTTCTCTTGATTCTGAAAATAGAATTGGTACAGCTAGAGTTGAAGGAACAATCGCTTATACAGATTATTTTGATGTTGAATTTGAATTGGCTACAAGAAGATGGGGCGATGATGGCCTAGAATGCACTGTTAATTGGGATTTAGAAAAAGATGGCTCATATTATATGTATTATAAGGAAGGTGAAATAAAGCCTTCATTTACTCTAACTGATATAGTAAATAGTGAAACATATGAATTAGTTGAAGGAACTGATTTTAATTCTGAAGTTCAACAATCTAATGATACATATAATTTATATATTAAATTTATTGGTAATTATTCTGGTGAAGTTTTTTATACATTTAAAACAATAAATGAAATAACTATAGATGATCCTTTATTAGAGGTTACTGGTTTAAATGATGCTGATTATTATATTGGTGCTAATTCAACTATGAGTCCTAATCCTATAGTTAGCTATAATGGTATAGAGCTTTCAAGTGATGAATATGATATTATAAGATCTATAAAAGATGATGATGAAAATGAATATGAAACAAGAATTACTTCAGCTGCTGCTGATGGTAGAGTTTTCCATGGAACAATAACAATTAATTTTACTGGTACATATGCAGGAAGTGTATCTTATACATATGAAATTAAACCATCTATTGAAACTTTTGCTTTAGTCTCTTTAGATGATGGAAGAATGGATGGAAACCATTTATATTATTCATATACTGGAAGTAAAATAACACCATCTTTTGAATTACAATATGAAATTAATGATAATACTGTTAAATTAACATATGGTACTGATTTTACTTTATCTAGCACAGATACTGATTCTTTAGAAATTGGTCCTGATGCAATAGAAAATAAAGAATATTTATTAAAGGGTATAAATAATTATGGTGGTACATATTATATATATTTTGATATTGAAGCAAAGAGTATAGAATCTAGTGATATATCAGTTTCAATAAGTAATAACTGTTATGTATCAACTAATCTTGAGTCATCAGATGCTCAAACATATGAATGTGGTTTTAACTTATATGATGAAACTAGAGATTATAATTTAGTCCCAAATGAAGATTTTGAGGTAGGCTATGAAGCAGTAGATGATATGGTAATTGTCTACTTTTCTGGTATAAATAATTATTCAGGTAATTTAGAAAAACAGGTTTATAAGGCAACTGCTAAATTAAAAACTGACATTGTAGATATTACATACGATACAGCCTATAATGATTATAATGCTATGTATTATACTGGAAGTGAAACACATCCAGAGGTAAAAGTGGCAATTGGAGAGACTGAATTAGTTTTGGATACAGACTATAGCGTTTCATATGAAGCTAAAAGTGAATATTCATATGGTTCAATGGTTGTTTTACACATAGTTGGTTTGAATAGTTTTTATGGTAAATTAGATTATGAGTATATAATCTATTCACCACTATTTGAAGATTTAGAATTTGCTTATGTTAAAAATAAAAATATATCAGATATATTAAGCATATTAGAAATTAATGATAGATTTGAATCAATTACTGATGATGAAATTCCAGCAGTTGGTAATTATAGTGTTACTGGTACTTTAAAGCCTGGTTTTGTATTTGAAAATGGTGATGAATATTCTTTAACAGGTTCTTTTAATTTAAATATTACATCTAGTGAAATAAATGATAATTTTAATATAACAATTGAAGAATTAAGATATAAAAATGAAGAATTAATTCCAGCTGTTACTATTGTTGATTCATTTGGTACTGAATTAGAAAAAGATATAGATTATGAATTAACATATGAAAATAATAAAGATGTTGGAAAAGGTAGTGTCTTAATTAAAGGTCTTGGTAATTATATCGGTGAGCTTAATAAAGAATTTGATATCTTAGGTAAGGATATTACAAAAGAAGATATTATAGTTACAAAAGAAGAGAATTGTTATATAGATGAGAATAATAATTATACATTTGAATATAAAATATACGATCAAACATTTGATTATTATTTAGTTAAAGATACAGATTATGAAATCAGCTTTGAGGATAGTGGAACTGAAGTAATATTTTATATTACTGGTATTGGAAATTATGATGGTAGAATAGAATTAAATGCTATAAAGGCATCTAATTTAATTACTGATGATAATATTATTGTTACTTATGATAAAAAGGATGAGAATAATAATATTATGTATTTTATAAATGATATAGTTCATCCTAATATTTCAATTTCAAATGGAGATTATGAATTGGTATTAGATACTGATTATAGTCTTTCATATGAAGGTGATTATTCTTATGGTTCAACTATTAAAATAACTATTATAGGTTTAAATGATTATTATTTTAAATTTAATGATAGCTATATTATTAAATCATATGAAATAGAAGATATTTTATTAGAATTTAGTGGTAAAACAACCTTAAAGAAATTAATTGATGAATCAAAATATAAGGATATGTTTGAATCATATGATGATTTAGAAATTAATGAAGCTAATGATTATGAATCTAATTTTAAGGTTAATAAGGGATATGTTATTAAAAAGAATGATAATTATTTATTAGAAGGAAATATCCTTATTCATGTTATAGCAGATGATACTGAATTAAATCAAATTATTGAAAATGCCGCAACTGAAATTATTTCTTCAGCAACTCAATCTGTAGATTTTAATCTAGATTCAATTGATTTTGAGAATTTAACTGGATTATCTAAGGATGAATTATTAATGGCTAAGGATTATTATAATAATCTTGAACAATATATCATTGATAATAAAATAGATGAATTAGTTAACAATCATTTAAAGGATTTAGGATATAACGTAACTGTTGAGGTTTCTGAAATTGCAGTTAAATTAAAGGATTATTTAGATACTTATGCTGTAAATGTTGGTTATACTAACTTTAATTCTCAGGTTGATGATGCAATTAATGGTGTAATTGTTGAAGAAGAAAAGGAAATATTAAAAGAAGAATTATTATCATACATTCATAGACATGTAACTCCAGGTGTATTAGCTCCTATTCATAATAGTCAAGGTAATGTTAATGAAAATAATAAAGTAGATAATGAAAATTTAAATAATTTAATTAATGATCAAATTAGTACTGTTAAATATGAACAATGCTTAGATGATGACCTAAGAGATGAAAAATATGCAACAACAATAGAAAAGATTCATGAAATAAGAAATGTATCTATTAATATTATTAAGCATACACAAAAACAAACAATTGCTAATAATAATATTGAGGCATATTATAATGAATTAGTTGAATCAGGAAAATATAATGAAGCACAGCTTCTTTTATTAAAAGAAGTTTTTGATGAAATGCAATCTGAAGTATTAGAACTATTAAATGATGGTAATATTGATTTTCAAGAAGAGCTTGATAAGATAGTTATAAAGGCTATAGAAAAGCTTTCTGGTGTTCCTATTAGTAATTTATCAATTGAAACTTTAGATGGCATTAACGCTAATATTTCATCATCTTCTGGTATGGCATCTAATACAGAGCTTGAAATAAGCTATGCAGCAAAAAATTTTTCTTTAGCAATTGGTAAAGCTATTAATAATAACAATGTAACTGGTGTTGATAATGGCTTATTATTAATTAAAAATAAGGATGTTAAAGAAGCATTTGATATTGATTTAGTTGTTGAAGGTGAAAAGGTTAATGAATTTGATGGTACTTATACAATAAGAATTTTATTAACTGATGAATTAAAGGCATTTAATAATTTACAAATTATTTATCTTACAAGTGATGGTAAGGTTGAAGTACATGAAACTCAAGTTTTAGGTGATTATTTAGTATTTACTACAAGTCATTTTTCAACATATTATTTATTAGGAGATAAGGTGTTTGATTTTGCTCCTATAATTAAAATATTGCTTGCAGTAATTGTTGCTTTAGTAATATTTATTGTTTATTTAATATTAAGAATTAAAAAGAAAAAGATTAGTCAAATCGGAATGACTGCATCTTTATTCTTAATACCATTTTCATCAATATTAAGCATTAATGTATTAGTGGTATGTGTCATATTAGGTATTATAGCCTTTATATTGCTTGTTACTGCAATTTTACTAGCAATAAAAGATTATAAGATAGATAGGAGGATAGAAGATGAAGAATAATGAATTTAATAATAATCCTTCTAGTGAATTAAACAAAACGAATTCATTTGAATATGGTAAAGATTCAAATAATGATAATTTTGTAAATAATTCAGAAAATAGTCTTAATAATAATTATGATGCTAAGGTAAATGAATATGGTGATGATCAAACAGTAAATAAAATAAATGATGATAAGCTAGGCTTAAATGATATTAACAGAGCAGGTGAAGAGGCAGCATCCCGGGCATCTACAATATCTGTTTCATCCCGGGCCTCTATTGCAACAACAGCCTTAGTTGCCATTGTAGGTGGTATGACTGTTTTAACAACAACAGTTACTACAAAGGTTGATGTTCAAATTGAATCAATTGTTGCATCATATAATTATATTGATTATGATATTACAGCAACTGGTGATACATCATCATTACAACTTTCAATAACCAATGGATTTGATTTATATTTAGTTGATTTAATAGAAGGAGAAAACATAGGTAAGGCTGAAAATTTAAAGCCAAATATGGATTATACAATAACTATTACCTATGATGACTTTTTGACTAAAACAACAGCCTATAAAGGTGTTATTACGACTTTATCAACAAAAGAATATATTACAGATCCAAGCACATTTAAATTGGATTATTTATGTCAATGTGGTGTAGATGGATATTTCTATTTCACAATGGATTTTAGAGATGATTATGAATATTGGTATGATTTTGAAGCAACATTAACTGATTCAAGTGGTAATGTATCAGCATGTGTATTTACAAGTGATTTATATGAGGTTCAAAAAATAGCTATAGTCAATTATGATTTAAAAGGCAATGATTTAATTGGCGAAGAGGCTACTCTTTTAATAACATGTAATACTAAAGAAAAAGATGAAAGATTAGTATTATATAATGAGAAAGTTGAAATATAAGGAGATAGGAAAATGGCAGAAGAAAAAGAAGTAAAAGAAAAGAAAAAAAGTGTTGAAAGACCTGTAAGAATTAATTCTAATTTAGTCAGCAAAAAAGAAGAACAGCCTAAAAACATTGTTTTAAGATTATGTATATTATTGGTTTTATTAGTAGGTGTTGTTGTCGCATTTGCCTTTAATTCTAAAATATTTGGGGCAGATTCAGTATTTAATCAATCAATTTCAGATAATCAAATTGTTGATATGATGTATCAAAAGATACCTGCAGTAATTAGAACATTCCAAATAATTGTTATATTTATTGTTTTATTCCAATTAGTTAAGCTAATTATGAATAAAGGATTTGGAAGAACTAATAAGCAAATTACAATTATTAAATTATTAATTAGCTTTTTACGTTGGGTATTAGTTATCGTAACTATTTTATTAATCTTATCAGCTTGGGGTGTTGATACAACAACACTTTTAGCTTCAGCTGGTATTTTAGCTTTAGTTATAGGTTTAGGTGCTCAAAGCTTAATTGCTGATATCATTGCTGGTATATTCATTGTATTTGAAGGAGATTATCAGGTTGGTGATATCGTTGTTATTGATGGCTGGAGAGGTACAGTTGAAGAAATTGGTATTAGAACAACTAAAATTGCTGATGCTGGTGGAAATGTTAAGATTGTAAACAACTCTAAAATTTCATCAATAGTTAACCAAACTCATGAATTATCTGTTGCAAAATGCTATATGAGTATTGATTATGATGAAAGCTTAGAAAGAGTAGAATTAGTTATGAAGGAAGCTTTACCTCAAATAAAAGAGCGTATTCCAGCTATTATTGAAGGACCTTATTATAAAGGTGTTACAGAGCTTGCTGAATCAAGTGTTAATCTACTTTTTGTAGCAATTTGTAAGGAAGAAGATATTTATCAGGTTCAAAGAGATTTGAATAGAGAAATGTATTTAATATTTAATAAGAATAATATCTCAGTTCCATTCAATCAGCTTGTTATTTCTAAAAGAGAAGAAATTGATAGCACAGTTACAAAGCGTGAAGAGCAACAAGCTAAAAAATTTGCTGAAAAGCAAGCTGAATTATCAAAAGGTATAGAAGATAAGGCATCTGAATAAAATACTCAAGGAGCAAAATTTGCTCCTTTATTGTTTGTATAAAAAATATAACTTATATTATATTTGAAAATATGTTATAATAATTAAGAAAAAGAAACTATTGAGCAATTAAATAATTATTAAAGTGGGAGAAAAGCTTATGATAACTTTTTTTATTGCCTTAATTTTATTAATTGTAGGTTATATATTTTATTCAAGATTTTCAGAAAAGGTATTTGGGGCTGATGATAGATTAACACCAGCCATGGATCATCCTGATGGAGTGGATATTGCACCTATGCCAAAATGGAAGGCTTTTTTAATTGAGCTTTTAAATATTGCAGGTACTGGCCCTATTTTTGGAGCAATTAGTGGTGCTTTATTTGGACCAATCGTTTTTGTTTGGATTGTTTTAGGCTGTATATTAGGTGGCGCTGTTCATGATTATTATACTGGTATGATTTCATCTAGAAACAATGGTGATTCAATCGCTAAATTATCAGGAAAATACGGTGGAAGTGTATTAAGAATATTTTTAAGAATATTTTCTGTAATATTATTAATATTAGTTACAGCTGTATTTGTTGTTTCACCATCAACATTATTAGAACAATTAACTAATGGTAGTGTTAAAGCTTGGATTTGGATGGCTATTATATTAATTTATTATCTATTAAGTGCTATAGTACCAATTGATAAAATAATTGGTAAAGCCTATCCAATCTTTGGTATCATTTTGATAACTATGGCAATTGCGGTAATAGGTGGAGTAATGTTCCAACAGGATAAATATCCAATGCTTGAATTAATTGGTCATTTTAAAGATTATTCAAAAATGCATGGTGATTTACCTTGGTGGCCATTTATGTTTACAACTGTTGCCTGTGGTGCTGTAAGTGGATTTCATGCAACACAATCTCCTATTATTGCTAAATGTATTAAAACTGAAAAAGAAGGAAGACAAGTATTTTATGGCGCAATGGTTGCAGAAGGTATTATTGCCTTAATATGGGCAGCTGCCGCTATGGCATTTTTTAGAACAGATACTCAAGAAGGCTTTAATGCACTTATGAATATTGGAGGAGGCAATTCAATTTCCGTAATGAATATGTCTAAGGCTATATTAGGTCCAATTGGAACAATTCTTGCGATAGTTGGTGTTGTTATATGCCCTATAACAAGTGGTGATACAGCCTTAAGAAGCTGTAGATTAATAATTGCTGAATCTTTTAATTATGAACAGAAAAAATTAAGAAATAGATTGATAATTACATTACCTTTGTTCATAATTATAATTGGATTAAGTATATGGAATTTTGCTGATGCTTCCAATTTTAATATATTGTGGCATTGGTTTGCATGGTCTAATCAGGTAATTGCTGCATTTGCACTTTGGATAGCTACAATATATTTGATTAAAGAAAATAAGCATAGGTTTGCATCCTTAATTACGGCAATGCCTGCTACATTTATGACAGCTGTAACAATAACATATATATTTGGTGAGCCAAATATTGCGTTAGGTAAATTTATTCATATTAAAAATGCGTATTTCTTGGGCTTTTCTTTAACGTTTGTTGTTTTTGTTATATATATAATATTCTTTGTTCACTATAGATTTTATAAAAAGGGAGTTGAATTTAAATCATGAATACAGAAGAAAAATATGGATTGAAAAAGCATAAAGCTATATTGCTTTTTGTTCAAATGCTTTTAATAATTTTTCAACTTATCGTTTCAGTTTATTTACTTGTTTTTGTTATAAAATATAATTTAGGTGTATGGATGATTTCATCATACATATTTATTACAATAGCAATTTTATCTATAATGTTTTATTCAATATATGGATATAAGAAAAGTGAAATATATTATAAATTATCGATAGTGCCTTTTATGGTTGCGGTATTTTTAAATATTTTATTACCTAATAGAGAATTATTTCAGGTTGCATTATTAGTTGTTTTATTTGCTTTAGTATTTGGCTATATTTTAAAAGTTGATGATAAGAAATATAATTCATTATTATCTATATTAATGATTATTATCTCATTAACTTTTTCAGTTTATTCAGCTATAAGAGCAAACACTCAATTTTTAGGAGCCATAAATGCTATTTGGACAACTTATTTAGCTATGTATTTATCAATATTTATTCCAACTATTATGACATCTACAATTGCTTTAATAAATAATGTTAGAAAAACAAGAATCAATAAATAAAAGAAGATTAATTAGGCCGTTAAATTCGGCCTCTTTTTAATGTTACCGAAAAAAATGTGATAAAAGTTAATTGTTTTACCGAAAAAAATGTGATAAAACTCAATTGTTTCACCAAAAAGATGGAGATAAAATTTTAGATAGAGATGAAGCATTAATATATTTAAAAGAAGAAAGAGATAGAGTAAGAACTATTATTTACGAACAAATAAGATGATTTACTTATTTATTTTAGATAAAATAAATGTTATATTAAATCGAGGGAGTTTTTTTGGAGGTATAAAAAGTGAAATATAGTTTTAGAAATGATTATTCTAGTATTTGTCATAAAAAGGTATTAGAAAAGCTAATTGAATGTCAAAATGAACAAAATGTAGGATATGGTGAAGACAATCATACTTTAAATGCCAAAAAAATGATTCAAGAAAAAATTAAAAATAAATCTGATGTTTATTTTTTAGTTGGTGGTACTCAAACTAATATGACTGTAATATCTCATATATTAAAGCCATATGAAGCTGTTATAGCTTGTGAAACAGGTCATATTAATGTTCATGAAACAGGCGCTATAGAAGGTAGAGGCCATAAGGTTTTAACTCATAAATCAGAAGACGGGAAATTAAAGCCTGAAATGGTATTAGAAATATTAAATAAACATACTGATTATCATATGGTAAAGCCTAAAATGATTTATATATCAAATACAACTGAAATTGGTTCTATTTATAATTTATCTGAATTAAAGGCTTTATATAAATGTGCTAAGGATAATGATCTATATTTATTTTTAGATGGTGCTAGACTAGCATCTGCCTTAGCAGCATCTGATATTGATTATTCTGATTATGCTAAATATACTGATGTATTTTATATTGGTGGAACTAAAAATGGCTCTTATTTAGGTGAAGCAGTAGTAATTAATAATAAAGAATTAGCAAAAGAATTCCAGTATATGATAAAGCATAGTGGCGCTATGCTTGCTAAAGGATTTGTTGCATCAATTCCTTATGAGGTATTAATGGAAGGAAATTTATATAAAGAAATTGGACAATTAGAAAATGATTGTGCTAATTATTTAACTAAAGAATTAACTAATTTAGGATATAAATTTTATTCAAATTCAACAACAAATCAAATATTTGTTATTGTATCAAATGAATTAAAGGATTATATTAATAAAGAATATGATTTTGAAGTTTGGGATAAATTAAATGATAATGAATTAGCTATTAGATTAGTTACATCATTTACAACAACTTTAGATATCTGTAAAGAATTTATAGAATATATTAAAGCATTTAAGAATTAAGGTGGTTTTATGGAATTGTTAGATTTTGTTCATCTAATAAAACCAATTGTTTTAACTGATGGTTATAAATCAATGAAAAAATATAATCATCATGGAAAAAAATCAACATATTATCATTCATTAAAGGTCGCTTATTTAGTTTATAAGCACTGTTTGAAGAAAAAAAGAAAATATGATACATATGAAATAGTTAGAGGTGCATTGCTTCATGATTATTATTTATATGATTGGCATAACAAGGGTGAAGGTCACAGGCTTCATGGGTTTAGGCATCCTAAATTTTCATATAAAAATGCAGAAAGAGATTATGGGCCTTTAACTAAGGTTGAAAGGGATATAATTTTACATCATATGTTTCCTTTGGTTATTTTTTTACCAAAAACAAAGCAGGGCTATATTGTAAGCTATTATGATAAGGTTGCATCTTTTTTAGATTATTTTAAAAAGTAGGGGGATTCAATGGAAGAAGAAAAGCAAGCTCAAGAATTAAATAATAATGATTTTGAGAAAGAAAATACAAAACCAGTAAATAGAAAAAAGACAATTGGGCTTGTCTTTTTGGTTTTACTTATTTCTATAATTGTTTTTGTTGTTATTTTTAATTTAAATGATTTTAATTCAACAATTGATGAAATGAAAAAATTGAATGCCTCATATTTAGGTTGGGCAGGCTTATGTATTGTATTATATTTAGCTTTATGGCCATTATCCTTATGCTTAATTGCCAAGGTTAATAAAACTAAAGCTAAATTTATTGATAGCTATTTAATTGGTGGGTCAGAGCATTTCTTTAATGCTATAACACCTTTTGCATCTGGTGGACAACCTATTCAAGGTGTTTTATATTATCAAGATGGTGTTAATGCTGCTGAGTCAACAGGAATTATAATGGCTAATTTTATTGCCTTTTTAATATCAACAAATGTATTTGCGGTTGCGTCTCTTTTCTATTATGGAAGATTTTCTGTTAATTTTACAGATGCGACTCGTTGGATGATTATATTAGGCTTTGTAATGAATTTGTTTACTTTATTTTTCATTATATTAATGTCTACTTGTAAAGCTATAACTAATTTCTTTACAAAATGCTTAAAGGGCTTAAGTAAAATAAAATATATTGGTAAATATATTGAAAAAGGTATTCCTACATTTGAAAAATATTGTGATAATGCTCAAGCAGCATTTAAACAAATTATTTCTCATAAATGGAGTTTTGTTGGAGCTGTTTTATTAAGAGGTATATCATTAGTATTTTATTATGCTACACCATTTTATATTTTAAAAGCTATGGATTTAAATATAGCATTTGTTGAATTACCATTTATAATGCTTGCCTCAAGCTTTGCAATAACTACAATGGTTTGGGTACCAACTCCAGGTGGTATGGGTGGTATTGAATTTGCCTTTACAACTATTTTTGCAACCTTTGCAGGTGTAACTCAATCTAAAGCCTTAACTGGTATGGTATGCTGGAGATTTTTAACATATTATTTATTAATGATTTTAAGCTTTATTATGTATGTTATATTTATGATTATTTTAAAGAAGAGGAAAAAGAGAAATGATCAACGTCTTATTAACAGGGGATAATAATGTATTAAAAGGTATGGCTTTATGTATTTTATCTATTGTTAAAAGAACAAAAAAGCCTGTTCATTTTCATATTATGACAATCGGTATTGATTGGCATAAGCATGTTGAAAAAATAAGTGAGGATAATTTTAATTTTTTAAAAAATGAAATATTAAAGATTTCACCACTTTCTATTTTTTCATATTATGATGTAACAGAAGAAATGGAGCGTGTATTTAAGAATACTCCAAATCAAAATCCTGTATATTCTCCTGCATCATTAATTAGATTATTTTTATATAAATATATTGATTGTGAAAGATTAATTTATTTAGATTGTGATACATTAGTTAATAATTCATTAGAAGAATTTGAAGAAATTAACCTAGATGATTATGAATTTGGTGTTGTTTTAGATCATATGGGTAAATTCTGGATTAAAAAGGATTATTTTAATTCAGGTGTTTTATATATAAATATGCCTTTATGTAAAAAAAATAAGGTATTTGAAAATGCGATTGATTTATTAATGAAGAAAAAATATTATTTTGCAGATCAATCAGCACTTTATCATTCAACAACTAAAAGATTATATTTAGATAGACGCTTTAATGAACAAAGACGTCCTAATGATAAAACAGTTGTTAAGCATTTTTGTAAAGGAATTCAATATTTACCATATTTTTATGTTTATAATATCAAACAATGGAATATTAAAAAGGTTCATTCATTTTTAAAGATTCATGAATTTGATGATATCTATGAATTATATGATAAGATTTTTGAATCAAGATGGCCTATAAAGGAAGATAAAAAATGAAATATAAATATTTAATAATAGGAATTTTAATTGCTGCAGTAGCTATAATTTCATATTTTTTAATTGATGGAGTAATGGCATCTGTTTCATTAATATTATTAATGATTATATCTTTATTTTTTCTTATGCTATTTTATTATGAATATGAAAAAAAGCCAAAAGATTATCAAGAAACAGTATTATGCTATATTTTTAAAGATGATGAAGTATTGATGCTTAAGAAAAATGAAGTAGAAGGAGATATGAATTCATCTAAATGGTTAGGTGTTGGTGGCCATATAGAAGAAAATGAATCACCTGATGATGCTATCTTAAGAGAAACAAAAGAAGAAACAGGCTTAACCTTAACTTCATATGATTTATTAGGTACTATTAAATTTTATATGAATGGTAAATATACAGAAAAGATTTATGTATATGCTGGATATGAGGTTAAAGGCGAAATGATATCTTGTGATGAAGGATTATTACAATTCTTTAAAAAGAATGAAATATTAAATCTTTCCTTATGGGAAGGAGATAAAATCTTTTTAAGACCTTTATTAGAAAATAAAAAATTTAAATGTAGTTTATATTATAATGATGAAAAATTAATAAATTATAAAATAAAATAAGAAAAAATGAGGCTCTTAAAAAATAAAAAAATAGGTTCAAACCTAGAGTGAAATCTAGGAATGAACCTATTTTTTGTATAATTTAATGAAATATCATATAAAAAAGAACAGAACAGATTTGTGCTGTTAATAAAATATACTTAAAAAATTTTGAAAACTACGGTTTTCCATTTAAGTATACCCAAAAATGGGTATTTTTTATTATTTAAGTCTTTGGGCAAAAAGAAAAGAGCTGTAAGCTCTAAATCTCATTGCTGAAATTTATTTTTTTATAGCTCCTTTATTTTAAAATGTGTCACATGTTTGTCACATTGATTATGATAGAATATTTTCGAATTAAACGACGGGAGAAGTTTAATTTCTTAGGAAAATGCTTATGTTTTACTCTAAAAATTTAATAATGTTTTTATTTATATATTTTCTTATATCGAGGAAGGGAGAACTGATAATATGAGAAATAATAAAGTAGTTAGGGGATTTTTAACTATATTTATGCTATCATTGGTAGCATTTTTTGTGTTTGGATTTACTATGAAAAATCTAGGTGTCCATGCTGACATGCAAGGTACTGGTACTTCAAGTGATCCATACCAAATTAGCACAAAAGCAGAATTAGAAAAATTCCGTGATATAGTTAATGGATCTAACGGAGAAACAAAAAATCTTTCGGTATGTGGAAAGTTAACTGCTGATATTGATTTAAATAATGAAGAGTGGACACCAATTGGTAATACACTCTCAAACGAATATGCAGGTACATTTAATGGAAATACAAAGACAATTAAAGGTCTTGCTATTAGTGGAACTAATAATTCTGTCGGATTATTTGGTCGTATTTATGGTGCTACCATCAAAAATCTTACTGTAGAGGGTTCTGTTTCTGGCGGATCATCTGTTGGAGGTATTGTTGGTTATGCTCATGCATATGCTCCTAATTTTGCTAAAATAACTGGATGTATATCTAATGTTACAGTTACCGGTGAAAGACGTGTAGGTGGCGTTGTTGGAGTGGCTTCTCAATGCAATGTATCAAATTGTAGAAATATAGGTGACATCACGGGAACAGGTAATGATAATGTAGGTGGTACAGGTGGAATTGTTGGTATAATAGAAGACAATACTAGTAATGTAACTGTTTCAAAATGCTTTAACACTGGTAAAATTGTATCAGTATATCAAGCAGGTGGAATTGTTGGTTTTAATTATTCAAACGCATCTTCACATAATTGGATGATTACTAATTGCTACAACACTGGTGATATAGAGGCTAGTGTTGGTCGTGCAGGTGGAATTACTGGTTATAACAATGGAAAAGTTGTAAACTGCCATAATGTTGGAAAAGTAATTACTCCAAAAACAGGTACAGATGCAGTATATGCTGGTGGAATTATCGGTTTATTTCTAAATAATGATGCATATGCTCCAATTAATTGTTTTTATTTATCAGGTTGTGTTCAGGGTAAAACAGATTGTGCAGGCAGAAAATATCAAGGTCTTTCTGATCCGATAACATTGGTAGGTAATCCTTTATCAGCTTCTAGCTTTAAAGATTCAGCTTCTTTTTATCAGTGGGATTTTACTGATGTGTGGATGATGGGAACTGATTATCCTGTTTTAATACCGCATAAACATAAACTAACTTATGAAGTTAATGGGGCCACTATTACAGCAACTTGTAGTGATGAAGGTTGTCCACTTGATAACAATCAAGCAACTTTAACATTAGTTGCACCAAAGAATTTAGTTTATAGTGGCTCAGCAAAAGTTGTTACTTTTAAAAATGGATATGATACAAGTGTATTTGCTAATCCAACTGTTAAATATTATAAGGGTGATGTAGAAGTACAATCTTGTATTGAAATAGGCACTTATGTTGCTAAGGTAACATATGAAGATGTAACTGCAGAATTAGAATTTACAATTACTCCTCATACTCATAATGATATAGAATTTAAAGCTTGGACGTCTACAAATTCACTTCCAACAGAAAATGGTAATTATTTTTTGGCTAATGATATAACATTGAGCAGTACTTGGAATGTTCCTTCAGGAACAACAAATCTATGCTTAAATGGCCATGAAATTAAAATAACTGGCTCTACTCGTGCTATTTACTTATTTGATGCTATATTAAACTTATTTGATTGTGATACGACTGAACATAAATATACTATTTCAAACCCTGTTCAAGGTGCAGGTCTTGCAGTTGTAAACGATGATGCTACAGGCGATGATGTAAAGACTTTTGTCGGTGGTTATATTACTGGTGCGAATACAAGTGACAAGGGTGCTGTTATTTTCATTGAAGGTGGCGGTAAATTCGTTTTGAATGGTGGTACTCTTATTGGTAATACAACATCAGCTGGTCACGGTGGTGGTGCAATAGCGCTAATAGGTTATAATGTAGAAAATAAATTCATTATGAATGGTGGCGCTTTAATTGGAAACACTACAAGTGCAGGATGGGGCGGTGCAGTTTATGTACATGAAGAAGCTTCATTTACAATGACTGGTGGTGTGATAAAAGAAAATTATGCTTCAAAATTTGGCGAGGGTGCCGGCGGCGGTATCAGTGCTGAGGGTAATGGTAATCTTATCATAACAGGTGGTGAAATAATCAATAATGCTGCCGATAATCATGGTGGTAATATAAATTTTGCAAATAACATTCAATTATCAGGCAATGTTACAATCACTGGTGGTAAAATTAAATCAGGTGCAGAAGACAATATTTATATTAACGGAAATAAAGTTTTAAACATTGTCGGTGAACTTGATAAAAAGAGTTCTATTCATTTTACAACTTCAAATGTTGTATTTACATCTGGATGGAGCAAATATATGCTAAATGAACATCCTGAAGATTATTTTGTTAGCGATGTTGCTGGAAAATATATTGGATTAAAAGATGGAGAAGCAGCATTATATGATACTCCACAAAGAGTTCGCATTAGTGGTAATTCATATTCGAACATGATTGATGCATATCAAGCATACAAATCTAACGATGTGATTGTTTTAATGAAAGATTATGATCCTACAGATGATTATGGTTTTGTTTATGATAAGAATATAGAGATTGATTTAAATGGTTATGTATTTACAGATTTAAAACGCTATATAGCTGATATAACTGAAAATCATTATGTAATTATCAATAATAGTAGACCAGAAACAGGCGGTATAAAAGGTGCTCTTGATTTTAATGTTACAGGAAATGTATTGTTAAGAAATGCCCGTTTGGATATAACTAAAGATAGATTAGAGAATGGTCATATTAAAATTGATGATAACTATAAAGTGAAAAATATAAAAGCTGATGGCTCAGCTGATGAGAATGGTTTCATAATTACTACACATGAATATAAAGCTCTTGATCCAAATGGAAAACCAACAGTTTCTAATCCAAATCATACACCTGTTTACATTGGTGAAGAAATAACAATAGATGTCGATGGTACTCCAGTTGAAATAAATTGGTATTATGTTGATGGTGAGGGAAAACCAACAGGTGATCCTATCGGAACAGGTAAAACTTATACTCCAAAATCACCAGATGATTTAGGTAAAAAGATTGTTGCTGTTATTAAACAGACAATTGATGAAGATGAAAATCCAATTACAGAAAATATTCCAACTCAAACATCAGATCCAATTGAAATATTTACTCCTTTTGATAAGGATGAAGAAATAGATATAATAGCTCCAGGTACAACTGCAAAAGCAGGTGATGAATTAGAAGTTTCACCTTCATTTAATCCTTCAACAGTAAAGTGGTATTATGATGATGATGAAGATGGAAAACCTGATTCAACTACTCCAATTGGTGAAGGTACTACATATACAGTAGTATGCCCAGATCCAAATGATGAAAATCATGACGATACAGGTCATACAATTATAGCTGTAATTTCTCAAGATGTTGATGAAGAAGGAAATCATATTAAAGGAGAAAAACCTACTATCACAACAAAGGGTGTAAAAGTTTATACATCTCTTGATACTACAATAGAAACATCAATTAACACTCCAAATCATGATCCATTATTAGAAGGTGATGAAATTAGTGTTGATTCTGATGCATCTGAAGTTACATTTGAATGGTTCTACACAGATGAAGAAGGTAATCCAACAGGAGAGCCTATCGGAACTGAGAAGACTTATACAATTAAAAATCCTAATGATTTAGGAAAGAAGATTATTGCTGTAATTACTCAAAATAAGAAACCTGATGGTACTGATTATGCTGATGATGAAAAGCCTAAACAATATTCAAATGTAGTTACAGTTTATAAGCCTTTAGATACAAATCCTCTTAACAAGCCTGAAATCGAAGGCTTAGGTGAAAAGCCTAAGGCTGAAAATGGCGATGAATTAGAAGTTAATGTTGATTATAATCCAGTAGAAATTAAATGGTATTATGATGATAATAATGATGGACAACCTGATGATTCTACAAAGCCATTAGGTACTGGTAATAAATATACAGTTAAGAGTCCAGATTCAAAAGATGAAAATCATGATGATCAAGGTCATACAATTATTGCTGTAATTACTCAACCTACTAAGCCAAATGGTGATTCTTATGAAGAAGGTAAAACACCTACTCAATCATCAAAGCCAGTTGTTGTTAAAGGTGTAATTGGTGGATTTATTCCATTAACTCCTGAACAAGAAATAACTGAGGAAACACCTGATCATACACCTCTTTATGTTGGTGATGAGATTACTGTTGATGTTTCTTCAAATCCTATAAAGGTTGAATGGTTCTATACAGATGAAGAAGGTAATCCAACAGGTAATCCTATTGGTGAAGGTAATAAATATACAGTTAAGTCAGATGATTTAGGAAAGAAGATTATTCCTGTTATCACTCAAAATAAGAATGAAGATGGTGATGATCTTCCTGAAGAAAACTGGGTTGTTGTAAATGCTGATCCTATTGAAATTTATAAAGCATTTGATGAAGAAACAGATTTAACAACATCTTCTCCAGCTCGTATGCCACTTGAGGTTGGCGATGAAATTGAAGTTACAGTTGATGCTAACCCAATAACTATTAAGTGGTATTATGATGATAATGAAGATGGTGTTCCTGATAATTTAGATAATCCTTTAGGTGAAGGTAATAAATACACTGTTAAAGAAGAAGATAAGGAACATGCAATTGTTGCCGTAATTACTCAAGATAAGAAGCCTGATGGTACTGATTATGCTGATGATGAAAAGCCAAGAAGAAATAGTTCATTAATAGCAATTGAAGGATATGAACATATTCATAACTTCACATATGAAGATTTCGATAACCAAATCATGGCTAAATGTACTGAATTATGTAATATTGTTGAAGGCTTAGTATTAACACTTAAAGCCCCATCTGATTTAGAATATGATGGTAAAGCTAAGACTATTACATTTGAAGCAGGCTATAGTACTGTTGCATTTGACAATATCGTTGTTAAATATTATAAGAATGATGTAGAAGTTGAAGCTGCAATTGATCTTGGAACTTATGTTGCAAAGGTTACATTCGGTGATGCAACTGCTGAAATTGAATTTGAAATTGTAAAAGGTGCTCCAGTAGTTAATTTGCCAAAAGGATTAACATTAGAAGTTGGTCAAAAATTAAAGGATGTAACATTACCTTCTGGCTTTGCTTGGGAAAATCCTGAACAAGTTGTTAATTCAACTGGTACTCAAAAGTTTACTGCTAAATATACTCCAACTGATAAAACAAATTATAATGATGTAATAGTTGAAATTGAAGTTACACCAACTTGGCACATTGAACCTACTGATATTGAAGATGTTGAAGTTGAAATTAAGAATCCTGAAGGTGTTGCTTTAGATGATAAGGTTTCTGTTAATGTTGAAGTTAAAACTAATGTTAAGGCAACAGCTGAAAAGAAAACTTATAACAACATTGAAAAGGATTATGTTGAAAATGGTAAAGAAATCTCATTTGTTTACAGCGTTAAATTAGTTAGAACTGTTGTTAAGGATGGCGTTGAAGTTCAAGAAGAAATTCAACCATCAGATATTAAAGAAGGAACTACTATTGTAATTACAATGAATGTTCCTGAAAAGTTAAAGGGGCAATCATTCAGAGTATTACATATCCATAATGATCAAGATATTTCATATGTTGATTATAAATTAAGTGATGATGGTAATACTATTACTTTTGAAGTTAATAGATTATCTGAATTTGCCTTTGTATCAACAAAAGGTGCACATGGCTTCTGTATTGGATATGTTGTATTAATATTTGCTATAATAGCTGTTATTTGGCTTTTAGTATATGTACTTGCATACTTTGGCTTAGTTGATAAGTTAGCTAATGCATTTGAAACTAAATTAGATTTAATTGGCTTAATTAGCTTATGTGCATCAGGCGCAATCTTCTTGTTCGCTTTAATTGCATTAATCCTACATGTATGTGCAGTTACTATAGTTTCATTCATATTAGCATTTATTGTTTGTGCAATCTTCTTAATATTATTCTTATTAAAGAAATTTAAAAAGAATAAAAAATCATTAGCTTCTCAAAGAAAAGCTAATGCTAAAAAGGAAGCTAAAGAAGATTCAAAAGAAGAAACTTTAGTTGAAGAAACTGAAGAAAAAGTGGAAGAAGCAAAAACAATAGAGTCTAAAGAGGAAGAAAAGCCTCAAGAAGAAATCAAAGAAGAATCTTCAAATGAAAATTCAGAAGATGAAGAAGAATTTGAAGATGAGGAAGAAGATGTTGTTGTTAAAGATGAAACAGGTCATTTCTTCAAATTAATGTATAATAAATCATTTACAGCTAAATTAATTCAAACTGATGATGATATTAAAAATTATTATCAAGAATTAAAAAATTATGTATTATCATATAAAGGTACTGTAAGCCGTATGAGCTGGAGTAATGATTCTATTAATAAAGGACGTACTAATATTTTAAAATTTAGTTTCAAACGTAAAAATTTATATCTATATTTAGCATTAAATGCTGATGAATATGCTGATTCTAAATATAGATTAACAAAGGTCGAAACTAAAAAATATCAAAGCGTACCTTCATTATTCGCAGTTAAAAATAGTAGAAACTTACAATATGCAAAGGAATTAATTGATATAATTTGTCAAAAGCTAGAATTAGCTAAGGCAGAAGATAAAAATGATAATTACATATTACCTTATGAAGAAACAAGCGTATTATTAGAAAAAGGCTTAATTAAAGAGGTTAAGAAAGCCTTAGCAGATAAAAAGGAAGTTAAAGTAAAAACTAGAAAAGAAGTATCTGAATCTGAAGTAAATTCATTAATGTCTAATGAAACAGCTAGTTTCTTAATCGTTGATGAAAGAAAAGGTCCTCGTTCAGGTAAAAAGGGTATTGTTAATATCGCTGATTTAGAAAGATGCTTTAATGATGGTGATACAGTAAATATCGAAATATTAAAAGAGAAAAAATTAATTCCAAATAATGTAATGCAAGTTAAGCTTTTATCTCATGGTAAATTAGATAAAAAATTAAATGTTGAATTACAGGATTTCTCTATTGAAGCTGCAAAAATGATTATTTTAACTGGTGGTACAGTTAAGAGAGTTTAATGTTTAATAAGCGTGTTGATTTCAACACGCTTATTTCTTTTGTTGCCTTTTCATTTAATTGTGTTATAATATAAATAGATAAAATATTATCTATAAATAGTTATTTTTAGTTAAATAGATAAAATATTATCTGTTTGGTGGTGTTAAAATGATTTTGGATAATTTAGAAACTATTGATGAAATGTTAATGCATGTTGCAGAAAGATTTAAAAAAGTAAGAAAATCAAAAAAAATAACTCAACAACAATTAGCTTTAACAAGTAATGTTAGTTATGGAACAATCAAAAGATTTGAAACAACAGGTGAAATATCATTATTATCTTTAGCGAAATTATGTGATGCTTTAGGTATAAGAAAAGAAATATCTAGTTTGTTTAAAACTGTATATTATAAAAATATAGATGAGGTGCCAGACAATGAATAGTTTAAAAGTTTATTATAATAATAGATTAGTTGGTACAATTAAAAAGAGTGATAAATTATATTTTCAATATGATGAAGAATGGGTGAAAAATGGGTTTTCAATTTCTCCTTTATCTTTACCTTTGAAAAATGAATTGTTTGTATCAGATAATAATACTTTTGATGGCTTATTTGGCGTTTTTGCAGATTCTTTACCTGATTCATGGGGTAAATTATTATTAACACGTTATTTAAAGAAAAATAGACCAAATGATAAAATAGATGAAATATTATTTTTATCATGTATTGGTAAAAATGGTATGGGTGCTTTAGAATATAGACCAGAAGAGAATAATGATGATTATAAATTTGAAATAGATTATGATGACATTCAAAGAGAAGCTGATTATGCAATTGATGGCTTAGATTATGATATTGATAAATTATATAAATTAGGTGGTTCATCAGGTGGTGCAAGACCTAAAGCTTTAGTATCAATTGATGGAGAAAAATGGATTGTTAAATTTCAATATAAATATGATATTAAAGATGCAGGGCTAGTAGAGTATGAATATGCATTAGCTTGTAAAGAAATAGGTATTAATATACCTGAAGTTAAACTTATTAAATCAAATGTTTCAAATGGGTATTTTGCAATAAAAAGATTTGACAGAAGTAAAGATAAAAAAATCCATATGATTTCTGTTGCAGCACTTTTAGAGGCTGATTTCAATTCATCGTTTTTAGATTATAATGATTTATTTAAAATAACAAAGTTTTTAACTTACAATGACTATAATGATTTAAATGAATTATTTTTAAGAATGTGTTTTAATGTTTATGCCCATAATTTAGATGATCATATAAAGAATTTTTCTTTCATATATGATGAAAATTTAAAAAGATATAGATTGTCACCAGCATATGATATGACATATAGTAATACATATTATAATGAGCATACAACAACTGTTAATAAAAAAGGTAAAGATATATTAGACGATGATTTAATTAATGTAGGTATAAAAGCAGGATTAAACGAAAAAGAATGCAATGATATGTTAAATAAAGTAAAAATAGTTGTTAGCAATAATTTAAAAAAATATTTATAATTTTTATAAATGTATTATAATTTATATGGTTCAAGTAGGTGATTTTATGACTTATAAAAAGTTTATTAGGACAATGGAAGAAAAAGCTTCTTTAAATGACAAAGAAGAATCTAGTGTTGTTTTATTATTAGAAAGAATATTAAATATTGATTCATCTAAATTATTTTTAATTATGAATGAAGAAATAAAAGAAGATGAAATTAATAAATTTAATAGTTTATTTGATAGATATTTATATAATAATGAACCAATTCAATATTTAGTTGGTAAATC
>JAFXUP010000101.1 GCA_017524905.1 Acholeplasmatales bacterium
AAATAAAATAATTCATAAATAATAAAAAAAGTTAAGAAATATAGTTAAAATTACATATTTTTTTAAATAATTAATTATCTATTTCTTATACATTTATATATAAATCTAAAAAAATTAAATATAATAAAAAGATGGATTACGATAAAACAATAAAAGAAATTTCAGAGGAATTTGACAATAACATAATCCCATCATTAAGTGATTACGTAAGAATTGATAACTTATCACCAAATTACGATCCAGAATGGGAAACAAACTTCAAAATAGAAAAAGCAGGATATCACCTATTAGTTTGGGCATTAAATCAAGGAGTAAAAGGAATGAAAGGAGAACTAATAAAAGAACCAGGACGTACTCCAATGGTTTACCTTGAAGTACCTCCTCAAGGAAGTGATAAGACATTATTATTATATGGTCATTTTGATAAGCAACCACATTTAGGTGAATGGGCTGAAGGATTAGGACCTACAAAACCAGTTATTAAAGATGGTAATTTATATGGGAGAGGAGCTTCTGATGATGGTTATTCAACTTATACTTGTGTTTCTGCTATTAAAGCTATTCAAAGTCAAGGTGGAAAACATGGGAAAATTGTTATTACTATTGAAGGAGGAGAAGAAAGTGGTTCACCTGATTTAATTTATTATTTAAAAAAAATAAGTGATAAAATTGGAACACCTGATTTAATGGTTTGTATGGATTCTGGTTGTAAAGATTATAATGCTTTATGGATGACTACATCATTAAGAGGTGTTTGTATTCTTGATTTAACTGTAGAATGTTTAGATGAAAGTGTTCATTCTGGTTCTGGTAGTGGTATAGCACCTGATTCATTTACAATTATGAGAATATTACTTGATCGTCTTCAAGATGCTAAAACAGGAAAAACATTAGTACCAATTGATGTAGAAATTCCATCATATAGAGTAGAAGATGCTAAAAAATTAAGTGAATATATGAAAGAAAAATGTGTAAGTGATATAGTAAAATTAAGTCCTGGTGTAAAACCATTAAGTGATGATTATGCTGAAATTATATTAAATAATACATGGAGGAGTACAGTTGTTGTTACTGGAATGAGTGAGTTTCCTCCTGCTGAAACTGCTGGTAATGTATTAAGAGCTAAAACAAAATGTAGAATTTCTGTTAGATTACCTCCAAGTTTTGATTGTAAAAAAAGTGAAGCTGTACTAAAAGAAACATTACAAAAAGATCCACCTTATAATGCTAAAGTTACTTGTCAAATTCTAGCTAGTGGAAATGGATGGGCTGCTAAAGATTTATGTGAACCTTTGAAAAAAAGTTTAAATGAAAGTAGTAAGAAAATGTTTGGGAAAGAATTTTATAATTGTGGTGAAGGAGGTTCTATACCATTTATTGCTGAATTAGGAGAATTATTCCCTAAATGTGAAATGCTTGTTACTGGAGTTTTAGGTCCTGGTTCTAATGCTCATTGTTTAAATGAATGTTTAAATATTCAATTTACTAAAAATATTACTGTTGCTTTGGCTCATGCTATTAATGATTATTGCTCTGCTTAGATGTTAAAAAAGTTAATTAATAGATTTTATTATTTTAAAAATA
>JAFXUP010000102.1 GCA_017524905.1 Acholeplasmatales bacterium
CTTAAAAAATCTAGAATATTTAAAATTTGAATATGATGAATTAACATCTTTAAATTTATATCCTAATAAGGATAAGGACTTAGAAGAAAAAATAGCTAAATTAGCTAATTATGATAAAATTTTTTCTAATTTAAATGATGCATATCAAGCACTAGAAAATGATTTAGATCCTTTATCTAAAATATATGATGTGGCATCAAGCTTATCAAAAATTAAAGAATTTGATTCTAAATATAATGAATATAATGAAAAGCTATTAGATTTATATTATGTTTCTTCTGAAATAAAAGATGAAATTTCTAAAGATATTAATTCACTTGATTTTGATGAAGATGAATTAAATATGCTTATTGAAGAAGAAAATAATTTAAATAAGGCTAAAGAAAAATATAAAAAGAATTTAGATGAATTAATTGAATATTTAAAGAAAATAACTTTAGATATAGAAATTACAACAAATTATGATTTTGTACTCAATGAAGCTAATGATAAATTAAAAGCATCTTTTGATATTTTAAAGGATAAGGCTTTAAAATTAAGCGATTATAGACATCTTATTGCAAAGAAATTTTCAAAAGAAATTGAAAATGAATGTAAGGATTTAGATTTAGATAATACAATTTTTGAAGTTTCATTTAAAGAAATTGATTTATCTGATTATTTAAATAAAGATGTATTTAAAGAAACAGGTATTGATGATGTTTCATTTAATTTAACATTTAATAAGGGTGAACCATTAATGCCTTTATATAAGGTTGCATCAGGTGGTGAAGCATCAAGATTTATGCTAGCTTTAAAAAGCTATTTGAAAAAATCACTTAATGTTGATTTATATATCTTTGATGAAATTGATACAGGTGTATCAGGTTCAACTGCTAAAAAGATAGCTTTAAAGATGCATGAAATATCTAAGGGTGCTCAAGTATTATGTATAACTCATCTTCCTCAGGTGGCAGCAATAGGGGATTATCATAAGCATATTTATAAATTGGAAGAAGAAAATCGTACAATTACTCAAATCGAAGATTTAAATTTAGAAAGAAGAACTGAAGAAATAGCTTTAATGCTTTCTGGAGATAAAATGAGTATATATGCTTTAGAGCATGCAAAAGAATTATTGAAAAGAGATTTTTAAAACAATAACATTACATCTTTATAAATTAAGGTATATGGAAAAATTAAAAAAAGGACTTTTAGTCCTTTTTTGCATTATTAATAAATTTATTAATTGCGTAAGCAACGCCACTTTCTAAATTTGATTTAGTAATGAAATTTGCTTTATCTAAAACCTCTTTAAAGGCATTTTCCATTGCTACACCAACATTTGCTTTTAAAATCATTGGTAAATCATTATCTGCATCACCTATTGCCATAGTATCCTTTAAATCAATATTTAAATATTTAGCTAAGAATTCTAAGGCTTCACCTTTATTAGTTGTCTTATTTAAAAATTCTAAAAAGATTTTAGATGATCTTAATACTGAATATTTATTGTTATATAATTCTTTAAATTTTGGTGTTATTCTTGTGATATCTGCATCACTTGCAACAAGCATTGCTTTAATAAATAAGTCATTATCATTTATTTTGTTAAAATCAAATACTTTAGCATCAATTTTATTGATTGTTTCTTCAACTAAAGTATAAGGATTTTTAAGTGGTGTAATTAAATCTTCATTTTCTTTAAAGGCATGAATATAAACATTTTCTTCCTTTGATTTTTTATATAATTCCTTTACATAAGCTCCATCAATAGTAGAAGAATAGATTATTTCATTTTTACCAACATTTAAGATTTTTCCACCATTATATAAAATTACATAATCATTATCATATATTAAATCTAATTCCTTTAAGGTTGGCATAACACCATTAAGTGGTCTTCCTGTTGCGATAACAACATAAGCTCCATTTTCTTTTGCTTTTTTTATTGCATCTTTATTTTCTTTTGATATGTTTTTTTCATTATCAAATAAAGTTCCATCTAAATCGATAGTAACAAGCTTAATCATTATTTCCTCCTAAAAAAAAGACTCCAAAGCTTTTGTCTTTGGAGTATTAACCGTGAAGAACGTATTGAACAATAGCGTAAATTAATGATACTAAACCAGCAGATAACATGGCTAAAGCTAAAACAGTAACAATAATTTTACCTACAGGGCTCTTTACAGGGTTGCTATAAACTCTTTCTTTTTTCTCTTCTTTTTTATAAGTATTATTATTTTTATTATTTGCCATACTTATTTCTCCTAAATACCTAAAAATATGTTATAATTGTAAACAAAGTTATTATATAATATTTTTTTAAAAAAAGGAAGAAGAATAATATGGAAAATCATTCTAAAATAATATTTCATATTGATATGAATGCCTTCTTTTGTTCAGTAGCTTGTATTTTATATCCTCATCTTAGAGGTAAAGCTTTTGCAATAGGAAGGGAAAACTCCTATAAAGGAGTTATTTCAACTGCATCTTATGAGGCGAGAGCTTTAGGAATCCATTCAGCTCAGCCTTTGGCTGAAGCTTATAAAATTAAGCCTGATTTAAGGGTTGTTCATATCGATTATTCTATATATAATGACTATCATAAAAAATTTGTTAAGCTAATAAGTGAATATACTAATATAATTGAGGTTGCATCAATTGATGAGGTTTATGCTGATATGACCTTAATATCTAAAAAAATTCATCCAATTGTTTTGGCTAAAGAAATTCAATTAAGATTATTAAAGGAGCATAACCTACCTTGCTCAATTGGAATAGCACCAACATTATTTTTAGCTAAAATGGCATCTGATATGAAAAAGCCATTAGGCTTAACAGTTATAAGAAAAAGAGAAGTAAAGGATATATTATATCCTCTTCCTGTAAAAGATATTTTTGGAATTGGTAAAAAGACATTTCCTAAATTAATGGAAAAGGGTATTAATACAATTGCGGATTTTATGAATCCTGAAAATAAAGATAAAATTATAAATACTGTTGGAGAAAATATTTATAATTATGCTTATAATCATATTTTAGGTAATTCAAGCAATATTGTTGATCCTTATAGGTATGATGAATCTAAATCTATTTCAACATCTGAAACATTTGATGTGCCTTTAATATCTTTTGATGAAATAATTATTGAATTAAGAAGAATGACAAAATCTATCTATAAAAGAATGATTAAGGATAATTATTTTACTAAAACTGTAACATTAACCTTAAGAGATACAAATTTTAATACAATAACACGACAAATCAGCTATGATGAATATACTGATTCTTTTGATGAAATATTTGATTCTGTTTATGAGCTTTTAGAAGAAAATATGAAAGATTTAGAATATAGATTAATAGGTGTTGGTGTTTCTAATTTGGTTAAAGAGGATAAATTACCAAAAGAATATAATTTATTTACTTTAGCTGATACATCCAATAAAGAAATTGTAATTGAAAATTTAATTAATGATTTCCAAGTAAAATTTGGCAAAAATGCCTTATATAGGAAGAAAAAATGATTAAAGAAGATAAAGAAGAATGGATAAATTTATATACAATTGCTGATGAAGCGTATGAATATGCTCCATGGAATTATATAAAGGAAACAGAGTTTTTAGCCTTTATAGATGATAAGGAAGATATTTGGTATGCATCTATATTAGGAAATAATAAGAAATTTTATGGAATTATATTTATTAATAACAACAATATAAATAAATATTTAGAAATATATGAAAATAATTATTCTGCAATCCAAGCCTTTAATTATCAAATTGGATTAATGGTATCATTTGTTAATAAAAAGGATTTAAAGGATGATGAATTACATTTATTAAAGGAATTAGGAATAAGCTTTAATGATATGGCTATAAAATTTCAAAAATTTGAAAAGGGATATTTACCACATTTATTAAATTTAGAAGATGTTAAAAAATTCTCTTATATTTTGAATAATTTTATGGTAATATTTAAACATCTAAAAAATAAGAAGGTTTTACCTCCTAAAAAAGGTGAAATGCTTGCTAGATTTTATTCTTCAAATGATTTAAATTATCATACAGCTAATGTTGATTTTTATAAACCTGAAGAAAAATATGATATAATCAGTATGGATTCTTATGATTTAGATTTTTCAAGTTGTAAGAAAAAAGATATTGATATAGAATTTGATTTTATAAATTATTTACCTGTTGCTATAGGAACAAACTATTCATCTGGTAAATATAAATTAAATAAATATTATGCTTTTGCTGATTCAACTAACAATCAATTAATCAAAATTGATATTGTTGATGATAATTCATTTGAAAATGAAAATGAATATAATAAGGCTATGGTTAATAAATTAATTGAATTTATAAAAACGAATTATATACCTAGATCAATTATCGTAAGAGATAATTATAGCTATAACCTTTTGAAGGAATTTAAGGATAAAGCTAATATTTCAGTTAAAATTGATAAAATACGTGTTATTGACGTATTTATTGACTCATTTATGAAAGGAAAAAAATAAAATGTTATTTGATGGATATGAACTAAAGGATTACATTGTTAAAGCCTTAAAAGACCTTAAATTCGAATCTTTCACAACTGTTCAGCATGAGGTTTTTGATAATTTAAATAACAATAAGAATATCATTGCTAAATCAAAAACTGGATCTGGAAAGACTCATTCATTTTTAGTTCCTATCTTCAATGATTTAGATGAAGATGATTATAAAGTACAGGCATTAATTGTTGCCCCAACAAAGGAGCTATCACTTCAAATTTATAAAATGGCTCAGCATATAGCATCTTTTTCTGATAAAAGAATTGTTATAAAAAATTATTCAGGTGGTACTGATAGACAAAAGGAGATTGAAAAGCTTTCAACTACATCACCTCAAATTGTTATTGGTACATTAGGTAAAATTAAGGATTTAGCAATAAAAGAAAATGTATTAAAAATTTATACAGCTAAATATTTTATTTGTGATGAGGCAGATATGACCTTCGATGAAACAAATATTGATGATTTAGATGGTATAGCTACAGTATTGAATAATGCTAAATTTATGTTTTTTTCTGCAACTTTTGCTGAAAAGATATTACCTACAATGAAAAAATATATAACAAATGTTGAATTCATTGATATTAAGGAAGCTCAAAACCAAATAAAGCATATTTGGATTCCTTTAAAATATAAGGATAGATATGAGGTTTTAAAGGATTTATTAAATACTATGCAACCATACCTATGTATGATTTTTTGTAACAAAAAGGAAAATGTTATAGAATTAGCATCTAAATTATCTAATGATGGATATTTTGTTGGAATGATGCATGGTGATTTAAGCCAAAGAGAAAGAAAAAGAATATTAAAGGAATGTAATGAATTAAAATATCAATTTTTAGTTTGTACAGATATTGCCGCAAGAGGTATTGATATTAAAGGTGTTTCTCATATTATAAATTATGAATTACCTAGAGATTTTGAATTCTATTTACATAGAAGTGGAAGAACAGGTCGTATGTTTAATGATGGTATTGTTTATTCATTTTATGAGGAATTAGATAATCAATATCTGGACAATTTAAATAAAAAGGATATTAAGCCTGAATATTTTGAAATTAAAAATAAAGAGCTTGTTCATTATAAAGGTAGAAATACTCGTGAAAATAGAGTTAAGCCTAAAACTAATTATGAATTAGAAGCTAAAAAATTTGTTCCTAAGGCAACTAAGGTTAAGCCTGGATATAAGAAAAAAAGAGAAGAACAAATTAAAAAAATAGCTGAAAGCTTAAAAAAGAAAGATAAAAGAAGAAAAAAATAAAATATTTTTATCAAAAATAAAGATTTTTAATAGCCCTTTACTTAGGGCTTTTTTCGTGTTAAAAAGTAAGTAGAGGTGAGGGAATAGGTAAATATAAAATATTTACCAAAAAATTCATTTTAATTTTTGTGTTAAGCTATGGATTAATAAATTTTTAAATTCTATATTATTTTTGGGATTAATGATAAATCATATTAGTTAGATTGAAAAAGGAACTTAAAAAATTTTAATCAAACTGAATTAGAAATTTGTTACATTTAGTATAGCTATACACGGGGAAGGCCCTAGCAATTTGGATGCTAGGGCCAAGTTTTTTATATAATTAAAAAAAGCTGATTGAAATTCAAATTCAATCAGCTTAATATTATTTACTTTAATGTTTCGCCAGATTTTAAATGCTTAACATTAATTTCTTTATGGTTCATAGAAGAGAAAATTCTAACATTTCTTTCGATTTCTAAACCTTCTGGTAAAATTAATTTCTTACCAATAACATTTAAACCACTTGATAATACCTTAGGATTATCCTTATTTGGTGTTCTATCATCACCATAACCAATCTTTGAATTATTTCCAATTACTGTTTCTTTATCAATAATTGTATCTTCGATATAGCAGTTTTCACCGATAACAACATCATTTAAAATGATTGAATGCTTAACTGTTGAACCTTTACCAACAACTACACCTGGAGATAATACTGATTCTTCAACATTACCTTCAATTCTACAACCATTTGAAATTAAAGAAGTAGAAATAGATGCATGTTCACCAACCTTTACTGGAGGTAAATCTTCAGTTCTTGTGAAAATCTTCCATTTTGGATCATATAAATCTAAAGCAACATCATGGCATAATTCTATGTTAGCTTCAACATAAGAATCATATGTTCCTACATCCTTCCAATAATCATAGAATTCATAGGCATAAACCTTTTTAGTTTGAATCATTTCAGGAATGATATGCATACCGAAATCTAGATCCTTAATATCTGGATGAGATTCAATTGCTTCAATTAATGCATCAGTTGAGAATACATAAATACCCATTGATGCTTTATTTGATTTTGGATTCTTTGGTTTTTCAACGAATTTGTTAATTCTTAATTGCTCATCAGTTTCTAAGATACCGAAACGAGAAGCTTCATCTATAGGAACAATCTTAGCACAAATTGTTAAATCTGCACCTGTCTTTTTGTGTTGTTCGATTACTTTTGAATAATCCATCTTATAGATGTGGTCACCTGATAGGATTAATACATATTTAGATGCATAACGTTTAACGAACTCTAAGTTCTTTCTAACAGCATCTGCAGTTCCTTCATACCAAGAGTTATTTGGTTGAAGAAGTGTTACAAATGAATCACGTCTGTCTAAGTCCCAAGGCTTACCAACACCGATGTGTTCATTTAATGAAAGTGGTAAATATTGTGTTAGGATACCAATTTGGTAAATTCCTGAATTTGTACAATTTGATAGTGCAAAGTCAATGATTCTAAATTTTCCTCCAAATGGTACTGCTGGTTTAGAACGCTTTTCAGATAAGATATCTAATCTAGAACCTCTACCACCAGCTAAAATTAAAGCTAAAGTTTCCATATAATTCCTCCCCTATTTTTCTAAAGCTTTTTTATACAACTCAATATAAGATTTGGCTGATTTTTCCCAGCTATAATCTTGTTCCATGGCATGCTTTACTAGAGTTTGCCATACCTCTTTGTTGTTATTATAAGTGTTTAATGCTAAATACATTACATTCTTTAAATCATGAGCATTAAAGTTTGTAAATGAGAATCCTGTACCTTCTTTTGTATATTGGTTAAATGGTATAACTGTATCCTTTAAACCACCAGTTTCTCTTACTAATGGTAATGTACCATATCTCATTGCAATCATTTGACCTAATCCGCATGGTTCAAATTTTGATGGCATTAAGAAGATATCGCATCCTGCATAAATTCTTTGTGCTACAGCATCTGAATATCCAATATAGCATTTAAATCTATCTGGATATTTAGCTTCCATAGAACGGAAGAAG
Organism: Acholeplasmatales bacterium; assembly: GCA_017524905.1. Lineage (GTDB taxonomy): Bacteria > Bacillota_I > Bacilli_A > Acholeplasmatales > Anaeroplasmataceae > Anaeroplasma. The sequence goes on from JAFXUP010000102.1 coordinate 7,842, forward strand.
TCTTCGTAAATTTTATCTCCTGAACCCATTAAAATGAATTTAGCGTTTGAATATGTGATTACATCTTCAATTGTAGGCATTAATAAATCTAAGCCCTTTTGTTCAACTAATCTAGAAACTAAACCAAATACAGGAACATCTTCTGTAGACATACCGAAATCTTTTAATAAAGCTTCCTTGTTTGCCTTTTTACCTGATTTAGCAGTTTTTACTGTATAATTTTTATAGATTGCTTTATCTGTTGCTGGATCAAATTTAACTGTATCAATACCGTTAATGATTCCATAAAAATCAAAATATCTTAAACCTAACATATTATTAAGCTTATAACCATAATAATCTGTTAATACTTCGTTTTTATATGTTGGAGATACAGTGTTTATAACACTTGATTCCATAATAGCAGTTTTCATAAAATTAATGCATCCTTCAAATTCAAGTGAGCTTGAATAAGGGAAGAATAAGATATTCTTAATATCCATAGGGAAATTACCTTGATATTGAATATTATGAATACTAAATACTGTTTTAATTCTATTAAATTCTTGGTAAGCATAGTAGTTAGCCTTTAAAATATAAGGTACTAAACCTGTTTGCCAGTCATTTAAATGAATAATATCTGGGAAGAACTGAATAACTTTCATAGCTTCTAAGATAGCAAAATCAAAGAAAGCAAATCTCTCACCATCATCGCCGTAGCCATAGAATCCATCACGGTAGAAATATCTATCGCTATCTATGAAATAAAAATCTACTCCATCATATTCTTGATGGAATACACCAACATATTCTGTTGATTGTCCAATTCTAACATAGGCATATCCTACATATGATGCAGTGTTTTTATCCTTAATTTTTTTATAATAAGGCATCATTACTCTTGCATCTACTCCATTAGCCTTTAAAGCCTTAGGAAGAGCACCTATTACGTCAGCAAGACCTCCTGTTTTAGCAAAAGGAGCAGCCTCACTTGCACAAATTAGAACTTTCATTTTCTCACCTAGTTTCCTTTATTTATTTTTTCATAAGTATATAATACTTCCTAATTAAAATTATATAATAGGAAGCGTAAAATCTCAAGTTTTAAAGTCTTTTTTTGACAAAAAATATTGCATTGTATTATTTTGTCTTTTTTGTTATTTAATTATTGGATTAAAATTGAAAAAAATATATTTAAATGTTGTAAACTACGGCAGTTTTTGTTATAATGAAAAAGCGGTATTTTTAATAAATTAAAAAGCTAATTTAACATTTCTAATAAAGAAGGGATTTAATATATATGGCGTCAAAAAATAGAAGAAATAAAGTAAAATTTAAACTACAACCTGAATTAATTGTTATAGTTGCTTGTTTAGTAATTATGTTGGTTGCAACAATTATTATGGCAATTCCAACTAAAGCAGAAAAGACAACAACTAATTTAAACAATGCAATTTATTCATATAATCAACAAAATTCATCTTCAGGTTCTAGTTCTAGTTCTAGTTCATCTTATCTAGCTAATGATAATGTATATGAAGAAGTTTCTCATTCATCTTTAGTTAAGAAGATTAGAACAGAAGAATATGTTTATGTTATTTATGGTCAATATACATCAAATACAACAATCGTAAGTAATTTATATTATATTCAATCTATTTGTGAAGATGAAGAAATTAAGAAGGTATATTTATACGATTCAACTTGGGTTGATGAATATGAGGATACTGATAGTGAATCATTCAATGTTGTAGCACATGCACTTGAAGAAGACTTCAATAAGAATAAATCAGCAGATGTTGAAGAATTTGATTTACTTGTTTCTCCAGCATTATTAGTATTCCATAATGGTTCAATGGTATTTAATTCTCAAACTTATGAAGATGAATCTTATTCATGGGCAATGTTTATTCAAAAAGCATTCTATCTTTCACAAGTAAAATAATTAATATAAAAATAATCTAGCTGAGATTTATGTCTCAGCTTTTGTAAATATATAAGGAGGTAAAAAATGATTAATCAAATTAAACAATTAATCAAAGAAAATTTAGAAAAATATTACAAAGAAAAATATTCCTTAGATATATCTGTTGTAGTTGAAGAACCTAAAAATAGTACAATGGGTGATATTTCAGTCCCAATGTTTAGTGTTGTTAAAGCTTTAAGAAAGCCAATGCCTGAAATTGTTTTAGAGGCAAAGGAAGTTATTAAAGGATTTGATTTGCCTATTTTAGAAGTAAATCCTATTAATGCTTTTATTAATATTTTTGTTGATAAATCATTGCTTGCATATCAAATTATTGAAAAAGCAATTTTAGAAGATAATAATTATGGTTCATCAAATATTGGAGAAGGTAAGAATGTTACATTAGATTATTCCTCTCCAAATATTGCAAAAAGCTTTTCAATTGGACACTTACGTTCAACTATGATTGGTAATTCTTTAAAGTTAATTTTAAAGAAATGTGGATATAATACATTTTCTATTAACTATTTAGGAGATTGGGGTACACAATTTGGTAAAATGATAGTTGCGTATAAAAAATGGGGCAACTATGATGAAATTATGAAAGACCCAATTAATAATTTAACAGCTTTATATGTTAGATTTAACCAAGAAGCAGAAAATAATCCATCATTAGATGATGAAGCAAGAGAAGCTTTCCGTCAAATGGAATTAAAGAATAAAGAATATTTAGATTTATGGAAATGGATTAGAGAAGAATCATTAAAAGAATCTAAACAAATTTATGATTTATTAGAAATTGATTTTGATTCATACAATGGTGAAGCATTCTATAATGATAAAATGGATGCTGTTGTTGAAGAATTAGAAAATAAAGGCTTATTAGTTGAAGATAATGGAGCTAAAATCGTTAATTTAGGCGATGATATGCCACCTGCATTAATTAAAAGAAGTGATGGTGGATCACTTTATATCACTAGAGATTTAGCTGCAGTATTCTATCGTAAGAAAGAATATAAATTCAATAAAATCTTATATGTTGTTGGTAATGAGCAAAAGCTTCATTTTGAGCAATTAAAGAGATTAATTACTAAGATGGGATATGATTTTGCTGATGAAGTAAATCATGTTAATTTTGGTCTTTATTTAACAAATGGTAAGAAGGCTTCAACAAGAAAAGGTAATGTTACAAAATTAATTGATGTATTAAATACAGCAATTAAATTAGCATATGATTTAATTGATGCTAAAAATCCTGATTTAAAGAATAAAGAAGAAATTGCTAAATATGTTGGTATTTCAGCCATTGTATTTGGTGATTTAAAGAATTTCAGAGGATTAGATGTAGAATTTAATCTAGAGCAATCAGTTAAATTTGAAGGTCAAACAGGACCTTACCTACAATATACAGGTGTAAGAATTGCCTCTATTTTAAGAGATAAGAGTTTTGATATTAAGAATTGTGATACTAGTTTATTTGAAAAGCCACATTATTTTGAATTAGCTAAGGAGGTTGCAGCGTTTAAATCAACAGTTGAACGTGCTGCAAATGAATTAGCACCTTCTGTTATTGCTAAATACCTTTTAGGATTAGCACAAAGTTTTAATAAATTCTATTCTTTAGAAAAAATTAATGCTGAGGATGAGAGAGTTAGAAATACCAATTTTGCTTTAGCGAAATCAGTTAGAATCGTTTTAAATGAGGGATTAAGACTTTTAGGTATTCACTATCTTGAAGAAATGTAATGAATAAAAAATCGCTAGTTAGAAATTTAATTTTTCTTTTAGTCTTAGTAATTATTGTTTTTATTGTTTTATCTCAATTAGGGGATATTGAAAGTATTTGGGAAACAATTCAAAAATGTAATTACAATTATTTATTAGTTGGTGTGGCTTTATTAATTGGATATTGTTTTTTATTCCAATTATCAATGACTATTTTGGTAAAAAGAAAGCATAAATGGTTTAGTGCCAATGATGCAATGTATATTGCTGGTTCTGAGTTTTTCTTTAATGGTATAACACCTTTTTCTACAGGAGGACAACCATTCCAGGTTTATTCTTTTAAAAGAAAAGGTATAAGATTATCAGATTCAACATCTATATTACTTTATAATTTCTTATGTTATCAAATAGCTTTAAATATAGTACTAATTTTGTCAATTTCTATATATTTTAATCAAATAATGAATGAGCTTCCTAATCAATTATGGTTAATTATATTAGGCTTTTTAATTAACTTTATTACTATGCTTGTTATTTTAGTTTTAGGAAGATCTAAAAAAGCTGCTGCTTTGATGATGAGATTTTTAAAATTCTTATGTAAATTCAAGATTTTTAGAAAAATATTAGGTAAAAGAATTAATAGAATTCGTCATTCAGTTGAAAATATGCAAAATGTATTTAAAGAAGAATCTAAACATATCAAAACAACAATTTGTTCAATATGTTTAAAGGTTTTAGCTTTTGGAATGTATTATTCTATTCCATTTATTATCTATCAATCTATTGGTGTTAAAATTGGAGCTGAAAGTTTCTTCTATATGCTTGCAATGAGTGCGTTTGCTTGTGCAATAGCAGTATGGGTTCCTACTCCAGGTGCAACAGGTGGTATCGAGGTTGCATTTAGTGTTTTATTTGCCCAAATTGCGGTTATTAAGCAATCAGGTAATTCTGAAATTTTGGCTACATCTGCGATGCTTTTATGGAGATTTATTACCTATTATTTATTGATGATATATGGATTTATTTCATATTTTTTATTCGAAAGCAGGTTAAAGAATCATGAGAGTAGGTATATTTTCTGATCAATATTATCCAATTATAAGTGGAGTTGTAACCTCAATTAAAATGCTTAAGGAAGGCTTAGAAAGCCTTGGACATGAGGTTTTTGTCTTTACAAGTTTTGATGAAACAAAGGCAATTGAGCTTTTACCTGAAAATGTTATTAATATTCCAGGTAGAGATTATCCTTTTAAAAATTTAAAGGATTATCGCTATACTTTTACACATAAAAGATTTGTTAAAATTGTAAAAAAATATAATTTGGATATCATACATCTACAAACTGAATTTAATATAGCTAAATTAGCTAATGTTGTTCATAAAAAATTAAATATTCCTGTTGTACATACAATGCATACTTTATGGAGTGATTATTTTAAATATTTATCACCATTTTTTGATAAGCATGCTCATAAAACTATGGAATCATTATTAAGAGTTTTATTCATGAAGTCTTGTGCTAAAATGAGTGAAATTCAAATTGTTCCAACAAAAAAGGTTTATGAACAAAGAAAAACTTATGCATTAGGAAAAGAAATAAGAATTGTACCTACTGGTATTGAATTAGATAGATTTTATCCTTCAAGCTTAGATGAAAATAAAATAGAAGAGATTAGAAATAAATTAAAAATTGATAAGGATAAATTTGTTTTCTTATATATTGGTAGAACATCTGAAGAAAAAAATATTCCTACATTACTTAAAGCTTTTGCTAAAGCAAATCTTAAAGATGCTTTATTCTTATTAGTTGGTGGTGGACCTGAATTAGATGATTTAAAGGCACTTGCAGCTAATTTAAAAATAGAGGATAAGGTTATTTTTACAGGCTTAGTTGAATGGGTTTCAATTCCTTATTATTATCAATTAGGCGATGTATTTTTAAATGCTAGCCAATCTGAAACTCAAGGCTTAACTTATATTGAAGCTTTAGCTTCAGGGTTGCCTTTGCTTGTTCAAAAGGATGAATGTATCGAAGATGTCGTTGTTGATTATTATAATGGCTTATATTTTGATGGTGAAGAAGAATTAGTCATAAAAATGAGAGAAATTGTTAAGGCACCTGATACATTAAAAACTATTAAGGCAAACACTTTAAAATCAGTAGAAAATTATTCAAAAGAACAATTCACAAAAAATGTTTTAAACATTTACAATGAAGCAATTGAAATGTATAATAATAAAGTGAAAAAAGGATAATATAATTATCCTTTTAAATGCCCGGGTGGCGTAATGGCAGCCGCGGTGGACTCAAAATCCACTGGTAGTGATACCGTGAGGGTTCGACCCCCTTCCCGGGCACCAGATATGAATTTATTAGTTTGGTATTTCATCAAACTTTTTTCTTTTTTATAAAAATCATTTAATTGTTTTTAAATGATTTAGAGTATATAATATAAATATGAAAACATTAGATCAAGTATTAATTGAAAAAATAGCTAATTGGTATATAGGAGAATGGCCAATTGGGAATTTTGTTTTATGCGTAATTGCATTAATTCTTTCAGCTATTTTATGCGGTACTATTGGTTATGAACGTGAAAGGAGAGGAATGGCTGCAGGACTTAGAACCCATCTTTTAGTTGGCTTCGGTTCTTGCATAATAATGATAATCTCTATATATGGTTTTCCAACTATTTATGTAGATGGTGTTCAATTATCAAGAGATATAGCTAGACTTGCTGCCCAGGTTATTACTGGTGTCGGTTTCTTAGGCGCGGGTGCTATCATTCATAAAAATGATGGTATTAGGGGATTGACTACAGCGGCAACAATATGGATTTCAATGGCTATAGGCTTAGCTTGTGGTTCAATGAATTTCATTCTAGCAACTGGTGGTACAATTATAATAATTTTAATTCTTACTGTATTTAAAAATGTAGAATTAAAAATCACAAGGAATTCTCCAATGATTTCTATTCATTCTGAAAAGGATAAGCCTATTGTTTCAAAATTATTAGAAATTTCAAAAAATTTAAACTGTGAAATTAATGATATTAGATATGAATTAACAAATCAAGATTTAATGGAAATAACATTCCATGTTCTTACTAAAAATCAATTTTTTGATGTTGGAAATTATATTTCAGAAATTAAAAAAATAGATGGAATTAAAGAAGTAATCTTATTAAATTCTCACAGAATATAACGATCTAAATCATAGAAAAAAGTCTGGATTCCAGACTTTTTTTATATTTTATGGATTTCTTTTAGCATTCTTTTATTTTTATACATTTTTTCATCAGCTCTATTAAATACATCACAAACACATTTATCAGTTTCTTTATTATAATCTGAATAGCCCCAAGCTAAAACTAAATCATCTATTTCAGTGCTATTTTGATTGTTTTCAACAATTTTTAAAGCTAAGAAATCACGCTTATAAAAATCTGTACCTTCTAAGATGACAGCAAATTCATCGCCACCAACACGGTAAACATTACTGTTTTTGAAAGAAGAAACTAAAAGATCTTTTGCTTTTATAATGATTTTATCACCAACATCATGGCCTAATGTATCATTAATAAGCTTTAAATTATTTATATCACAAATTAAAACAGCAAATTCAATATTTTTACCCTTAGAAATTAATTTATCAAGTTCTTTTTGAGTTTCATTATAGCAATATTTGTTTTTTGCACCTGTTAGTGCATCTGTTCTTGCTATTTTCTTTTCGAATTCAAATCTCTTTAAATCCTCTTCCTCTTTTTTCTTTTGCTTATCAATGTTACTTACAGCAATAATAATATGAGATTTATCATTTATTAAATTAATTGCAGTTAATTGAACATAAGTTGGAACATTATCAATTAATTGTTGATATGTTAAAGAATAACTCTTACCATTTTTTATTTCATTTAATAAGAAATCTTTATCTAATGATTCTAAGAATTTTTCTTGATCATCTTTAATTAAATATTTAAGAGCTTGTTTTTTACATTCTTCAAAGAAGTCATCACCCTTTTCAGCGTATTCAAGTTGCTGTTTAATTGAATCTATATTGTATTGTATGTATGAATTGTCATCAGTGTTAATATAATAAACTGTAAAAAAGTTAGTAACTAATGATAATGCTATATTAAAATAAGTGTTATTTTCTTTTAATTGCCGCTTATATTCTAATTCTAAACGCTTTTGGTCATCAACATCACTTAAACCTACTAATAAGAAATTTGGATCATCTTCGATTCTAAAAGCCTTTAATTCAATAAAATGTGGTTTATCATTAATGACTAAACGATGAATATTAGTTACAGTTTTATTTCCTTCAGTGTTTTTTACAATGAAATCTTTATCAAGTATTTTTATAACCTTTTCTTGATCTTTATAATAAATATGTTTTAAAGCATTTGCCTTAGATTCTTCAAAAAAGTTATTTCCAGCTTCGCTTATATTTAAACTATTATATTGCTTATCTGTACTAAAGCTAACATAAGAATTATCTAATATATTTACATAATATATTGCAAAGTAATTTTTAGCTAATGTTTTTGATATATTATAAAGAATTTCTCTTTGATAATTATTTTTATCTTCTTTATCTCTTTTATTTAGTTCTAACCCACTTTGCTTTAAAACTTTAAGTATTTTTTCAAGTGAATCAAAAAAACTAGGATTATTAATTTCTTTTAATAATTCTTGATTGTTTTCCTTTATTGCGCATTTTTTTAAATGTTCGAATAAAAACATCGCGTCTCCCATAACTATAAACCTCCCTATTAGAATTTATAATTACATATATCTCTATTATAACATAAAATATTTAAAATAAAACTTATTATATAAAATAAATTTAAGCAATAAATATATTAAAAAAAGTGATTTTATTGTATAATACTAATAGAATTAAACGGGGTTAATATAATATGAGATTTATCAATTTTGCATTGAAAGATTCATCTAAAACATCTATTTTAGAATCTAATGAAAATGTTAGCTTAAAATGTGCTTTAGAATCTATTATTTTATTAAAAAATGATAATAATGCTTTACCATTAAAATCAAAAAAAATAGATTTATTTGGAAATGGTGTAAGGCATACAATTAAGGGTGGATTAGGCTCAGGAGAAGTAAATGAATTAGATGTTAAATCTATTTATGATGCATTTAAGGAATTAGGCTTTGAGATTTGTTCTGATTCATGGCTTGATCGATATGATAAATTGTATAATGAAGAATTGATAAGGTATAAAAAAAGCATTCATAAAGCAATTTATCATTTTGATTTTATAAATTTTATGGGCCTAAGATTAAATTTTATATCTGGAGACCTATTAGATGATTTAGATCGTGATTCTCTTACTTGTATATATGTTATTTCAAGATTTTCAGGAGAAGGAAAAGATATTACAAAAGAAGAATATAGCATATCATCAACTGAATTGAATAATCTAAAATTTTGTAAGGAAAAATACGAAAAAACCATATTAATTTTAAATGTTGGTGGTTTTTTTGATTTGAGTTTTTTAGATGAGGTAGATATTGATTCAGTTATTTATATGGGAAATTTAGGTAAAATGGGAGGCTATGCATTAGGACACATTTTAATTGATACATCACCTTCTGGTAAATTACCTTTTACATATCCAAATAAATATGAAGATATTCCTTTTTCAAATGAATTTAGCTATAATTCTAAATCATTAGATTCAAATTATAAGGAAGGAATTTATGTTGGTTATAGATATTATGATACATTTAAAAAGAATGTTAGATATCCTTTTGGATATGGCTTAACTTATTCAAATTTTTCATGTGATAATTTTAAATATGAAGTAAATAATAGCTTAATCAATATTAAATTTAATGTAAAAAATATTGGAAATTTTCAAGCTAAAAATACAATTTTATTATTTTTAGAAGCTCCTAAAAAGCAAGGTGAAGAAAAAAGCTTAATAGGTTTTTATAAAACTACTAATTTAAAACCAAATGAAAAAGAAAATGCAAATATTCAATTTGATTTATTTGATTTTGCATATACAAACGAATTGCATCATATGCTAAGTAAAGGTACATATATCATAAGATATGGCTTTGATTCAAAAGACACTTATCCAATTTTTAAATTTAAATTAGATGAAGATTTTGTTTTATATGATGTGATTAAAATGTCAAATTTTAAAGATGAATTAGTAAAAAAAATAAATCCTTCTGATTTAGATATAGAACAGATAAAGCTTGATTTAAATTATAAAAAGGAAAATTATACTTTAAATAATAATTTTGATAATTTATCTAATTTATCATTAAGAGATAGAATAAATTTATGTGTTGGTTCTGGATTATTACCTAAAACAAATTTTGTTTGTGTTTCAGGCTGCGCAGGATACACAACTCCATTTGTAAAAAATATGCCATCTTTAGCAATGGCAGATGGTCCTGCAGGAATTAGAATTTCACCAAAGGTAAAAATAAAAAACGATGGAAAGACTCAAGCAATTATTCCATCAATGGATATTTATAATTATTTACCTAAAATATTTAAATATTTTAAATATGCAAAAGACAATAAAAAAAATACGCATATAGGATACCTTCAAACAACATCATTTCCAACTGGAATTTCACTTGCCTCAACCTTTAATTTAGAAATAATTAATGAGGTTGGTATAGCTATTTCTAAAGAGCTTAATTGTTATGGGATTAGCTTTTATTTAGCTCCTGCCATTAATATCATTAAAAATCCTATTGGAGGAAGAAGCTTTGAATATTATTCAGAAGATCCATACCTTGCAGGTATTGTTGCTGCAGCATTAATTAGAGGTGTTGAAAATACTAAAGGACAATATGCTGTTTTAAAGCATTATGCATGTAATAATTTAGAATTTAGAAGAAATGAAATTTCTGCAAATGTTAGTGATAATGCTTTAAGAGATATTTATTTAAAAGCATTCCAAATTGCAATTAAATATTCAAATCCTAGTGTAATAATGTCATGCTATAATAAAGTAAATCATAAATATGTTTCAAATGATTCTAAGATGTTAAATGATATTTTAAGATTAGAATTTGGATTTAATGGATTTGTAATGACTGATTGGCTTGCAACAGGTAATAAATTTGGAAGTCATGTAGAAGCTATTAAAGCAGGAAATGATTTAATAATGCCTGGAAACAGAAAAGCATTTAATCAAATTTTAAGAGCTTATAAGAGAAGAAAAATAACAAAAGATGAATTAAATAGAGCTGCTTCAAATGTGTTAAAAATTATTTTAAAAACAGATATTTATAAGAAGTATAAGAAGTAGAAGAAGTAGAAGAAGCATTAAAAAATGGACCAAATGGTCCATTTTTTTTACATTTTTACACTTTTTGGTCTTACATCAATGACATAATCAGCTTCAAGCTTATCTTTACCAAAGCCTGAATCAATACCAACTGTGATAAATCCTCGCTTTTTACCTTCTAAGATATATTTATTTACATCCTCAAATAATACAACCTCTTTAGGTTCAGCATTTTTGATTAATTTAGTAAATATATAATCATAATAATATTGTTTAGTTTTTACTTCATCACAAATACATGTATTTTCATCGTTGAAAAATCTTAGCATATCCCAAGCTTTTAACATCTTATGAATCATGCTGCGATTTTGAGCAGAAACAAGATAGATTCTCATTCCTAAAATACCGCCTCTTAAAACATCTTGAATAAATGGGAAAGGTTTAGCGTTTTTTAAGATAAGTTTTTCTGCAACCTTAACTCTTTCTTTAGAATATTTTTCATAGCCTTTTCCTTTTTCACCAGCTATATCAATATTATAATCCTTTTCAATTTGTTTTAAGAAAACCTCCTCAGGTGTTCCTAAATAAGAGTAAATATGTTCTAAGTCAACTTCAATTCCAAAATGTTTTTTCAAAACGATATTGTGAGCTTCCCAATGAATCTTTTCAGTATCAGCAATAGTGCCGTCTAAATCAAAAATTAGGGCTCGACGATCATCTAATAGTTTTTCTAATCCTTTATCCATGGATTGTCCCCTCCTTATTTAATTTTTTAATAATTGAAATTCTATCTTTATTATAGATTATTATGTTTTAGAAATCAACAAATATTTTACACTGTGTAGAATAATTGGATAAAAAATTTATAAAAAAAAATAAAATTTATTATTTACAAACGAAATGAAATAGTGTTATAATAATTACAAAGATGTAAAATTAAAAATTTATTAATAAATTTTTAAAAAAATCTTCGAATTAAGAAATTTTGGGGGAAAAGGAGGATGCTTAGATGGTCAAATTATATGACTGTGTTAAAATCACAGAAGCAGTAGAAGGATTTCCTAGGGGAACATATGGTGTAGTTTTATATTGCTATCCTGATAATGATGATTGTGATGTAAGCTTGGTTGATGAGGAGCAAAGAACCTTAGGTATGGTAACATGCCAAAGATCAAAGCTTCTAGGCGTTGAACCTTTCTAAAGAAGATTTGGATATCTTAAAATGATATCCTTTTTTCTTCTATTGTATTTGTCTATTGTGTTTTTAGATGTTATAATTGAATAAAGGGGGATTTGCTTATGAGGTTTGATGAATTGCTAGACAATTATCCAGCACCATTTTTTGTTATTAAACCAATTTATGGTGAAAACGAAGAGATGATTGATTTTAGATATGAATTTATTAATGATGCTTTTGCAAGATTTTTAGGGAAAACAAAAAATGAATTATTGCATAATACGTTCGTTTCAGTTTTTGGCAACAATTTTGAAAAGGATTGGATGTTATTTTTTGATAGGGTAGTTAAAAATAAAACATTTATATCTGAAACTAGATTTACTGGTGTAATAAGTAGAACTGTTGTTATAGAATCTTTTTATATTAAGCCTAATTTGTGTGCAAATTTTATTAGAGATTATTTTGCAACAAATAATGGTGATTCTTCTAACAATAGAGTTAATACTGATGTGTTAAGAAAAGCTTATTATGATTACATGACGAATTTTTATAATATCAATTATTTAAATGAGCATGAAAACTTGATAGTAAATAGTAAAAATATCGGTTTAGTTTATCTAGATATTAATAATTTAAAGAAAACTAACAACGAAGAAGGTCACCGGGCAGGAGATAGGTTGATTTTAAAGTTTACAAATTTCATTAGAAATAATTTTAGTGGAAATGATTTTTTCCGTTTAGGTGGAGACGAATTTTTAGTTATAGTTATGGGATTAAATGAAAAACAGTTTGAAGAGCTTTGCTTAGATGTTAAAGCTGAACTTGACAGTTCTAATTTAGCATCAATTGGGTATTCATTTTATGAAAGCATTTCTGATGTATCAGAATGTATCAAGGATGTTGGATTAAAGATGGAAATTCATAAGAAGGAAATGAAAAAGAGGAATGCAAAAAAATAATTACGTTCTAATAAGTGGTGCAACATCTGGCATTGGTCTTGAACTTGCGAGGCTATATGCTAAAGATGGTTATAATTTGATATTAATTTCAAGAAGTCAAAATGATTTAGAAAAAACTAAATCTGAATTAATCAAAAACAATAATATTGAAATCGAAATTTTTGCATATGATTTATCTAAAATTGAAAATGCATATGATTTATATGAAAAAATTAAAGAGAAGAACTTTATTGTACAAACATTAGTTAATAATGCTGGTTTTGGAGATTCATGTGAATTTGTATATGCTGATATTAATAGATTAAATCAAATGGTAGATTTGAATATTAAGTCATTAATGAATATGTGTCATCTATTTGCAAAAGATATGATGGAAAGAAGAAATGGTGACATTTTAAATGTAGCAAGTGTTGCTGCATATTTAGGTGGTCCATATATGGCAACATATTATGCGACTAAGGCATTTGTTTTAAATTTTTCAATTGGCTTATATCATGAATTAAAAAAATATGGTGTAAGAATGCATGTTTTATGTCCAGGACCAACTAAAACTAAATTTATTGATGTTGCTGAATCACAAAATAAAAAAGCTTTCAATAATATTTCTATGAAAGCTGATAAGGTTGCAAAGATTTGTTATAAAAAGGTAAAAAGAAATAAATTAATTATTAACACTGGCTTTATTTCAAAATTTACAAGTTTTGGTACTAGATTTATGTCTAGAAAATTTGCAGCTAAAATGACTCAAAAAATTAACGGTAAGATTTAATTTGATTAAATATTTTAAAAATAGTATAATTAAAAATGGTTAGTCTATGCTAATAGGAGGATTATATGGTTAAAGAGCATAAGAGTTTTGTTGAGTATAAATTTGATACTCAATTATTAATCGACATTGCTGATAAGGATGTTGATGATGCAGAAGATGAATTAAGAGATTATATTTTAAATGAACTTAAAGGAGATTCATTAGTTGTTGCTGGTTTTGAAGATGAGGATGATGAAGGAAATCCAGCTAACTTCTTAAAGGTACATTTCCATACTAATGAGCCTTGGTTAGTTTTAGCATACGGTCAATCAATTGGTGATATTTATGATGTTGTTGTTGAAAATATGCAACGTCAAGCAGATGGCTTAAAGGGTTAATCCTTTAGCCATTTTTGCTTCCTTAGTATATCGGTATTACGATGCCATGGTAAGGCTTTAAGGCTGGTCCGACTCCGGCAGGAAGCACCATATAAGAACAACTAGATTGATACAAAATATCAGTCTGCTTTTTTATGGATTCAAATCCCACCGTTAGTCATTTTTATACAAAATAGCACCAAAAATAGTTTTTTTGCTTATTTTGTAGGTGCTTTTTTCATTTTATTCAATTTTAGTGTTGACGAAAGTAGACGATAGCTTTTTACATTTACACGAAAGGTAGGAGCAATTGTGTATAAACTGTTTCCAAGGCTTTAAATGAGACCTTTTACAATATACATTTTTTAAAAATTTAATATGTTTTTATAGTTGAATTTTCTAATATTTTTTTCAAAAATATAGCAAAAAGTGTTATATTGGTGTATAATATAGCAAACTTTGAAAACGATAACGATTTTATGTTGATAGATTATGCAACTGCAATAAAGCAATTAAGAGATAAAATGCTTTTATCGCAAGAGGAATTTGCGAAAGTTTTAGGTGTGTCGTTTGCATCTATTAATAGATGTGAAAATGGCAAACATGAACCAACAATAAAAATTAAAGGCTCTTTTTAAAGAATATGGAATTCTATCTGAATAATTTTTTTATGATTCAAGTTCCAATAATAAATTATTATGAGAATATGAGTGAACAATTTATGACTGAAGAAGTTAAACTTAATTATATAGCGCCAGCAATAGAAGAAACTGGGTGGAGTAAAAAAACAAATCAAAATGGAATACTCTATTTAAGTATTATAAATGCGCTGATAAAGTAGAAATTGAGAGAAGCTAAAGTCTTAGAGTTATTAATCAATGAATGGTATTTAAAATAATATTAAAAAAAATGTTTTACAAAAAGCATTTGTTATAGTATTATATAATTTCTACTACGTTCGAAAATTTAATAGAAAAGGTGAAAAGAAATTATGCAAATTATAGATGAAGTTGTAATGGGCAATTCATTAGTAGAAAAAATTGCTAAAGCATTACACATTGAAAGTGGTAATAGCGTTGTTATAATGTCAATTGCTATTATTCTATTCGTAGGTTTCTTAGCCACTAGATTAACAAAATTAGTAAAACTTCCAAATGTTACAGCGTATATCGTTGTTGGTATTTTATTAGTTCCTATCTGGACAGTTATTCCCGCTGGTATAGATGGAATTATTCCAACAAGAGTTATAGGTGGAATGAGCTTTTTAACTGATATAGCTTTAGCATTTATCGCTTTTGGTGCTGGAGAGTTTTTTAAAATTGATGTTTTAAAGAAATCGGGTGGAAAAGTAATCGTAATTACTATTTTTGAGGCATTAATGGCAGTGGTGGTAGTATTCTGTCTATGCTTCTTTGTACTTAGAATTTCAATAGGATTCTCAATGGTATTAGCAGCATTATCAAGTGCAACAGCACCTGCTAGTACAATTATGACAATTAAACAAACTAAAGCAAAAGGTGAATATGTAAATACACTTTTACAAGTAGTAGCATTAGATGATGTTGTATCATTACTTGCATTTAGTGTTGCACTTGCATTACATGGAGCTTTATCAACAAATGGCGGTGCTTCATTTAATAGTATTGGCTTACCAATATTACTAAATATTGCATGCTTAGCATTAGGCTTTATTTTTGGTTTATTGTTAAAGGTTTTATTACCTACAAAAAGAACATCTGATAATAGATTAATTATTGTTATAGCTACATTATTCTTATTCTGTGGTATTTGTGCTTTGATGGGACAATCTCCACTTTTAGGTTGTATGGCAATGGGTATGACATATATTAATGTATCAAAGGATGAAAAATTATTTAAACAATTAAGTTATTTCCAACCACCAATTATGTTGTGCTTCTTCGTAATGAGTGGTATGAGATTTAATTTAAAATCATTTACTGATATGACACGCGTTGGTATAGCACCATTATTTGTTGTATCATTAGTTTATTTCTTTGCTAGAATACTTGGTAAATATTCTGGTGCATATTTAGGTGGCTTGACTACAAAAAGCGACAAAAAAATTACTAGATATTTAGGCCTTGGCTTAATCCCTCAAGCTGGTGTTGCAATAGGTTTATCTATCATGGGTGCAGAAGCCATTGGTGGTAGCGATGGTGCTGCACTTCAAACAATTATTTTAGCTTCAAGTGTTCTTTATGAATTAGTTGGTCCTGGTTCTGCAAAATTAGGCTTATATTTATCTAAATCTTATTCTACAAATATTGATGAATTAGTTCCTCAAGAAACAGTTGTTGCAGAAGTAGAAACTAAAAATGATGTTGAAATTTTAATTGAACAAATTAATAGAATTCGTCAAAATATTCCTACTGTTGATGTTGTTGCCGAGGATGAAGCAGCATTTACTGAAGCAGCAGAAGAATATGCAGAAGAAAATTTGTTGAGAAGAAAATTTATAAATAGGAGATAAATCATATGAATGTTTTAGAAATAATAGATCCAATTAGTAAATTGTTTACTACTGGAATAGATTTAGATTTTGGTGTAAAAATTATTATTAGAGTTTTTATAACAATTATTTTAGCAGCATTTTTAGGTATTGAAAGAGCTAATAAAAGACATGCTGCAGGCTTAAGAACATTTATCATTGTTTCTTTAGCTGCTACAATTTCAGCTTTAACAGATTCATTTTTAATGGCTAATTATTCTGTAGTTATACCAGCAATGTCTGCTGCAACTGCAATTGGTATCGCTATCATTTCAAGTAATACAATTTTATATTCAAGTAAAAATCAAATTAAAGGTTTAACAACATCTGTTGCCTTATGGGGTCAAGCATTTGTTGGTTTCTCATTAGGATTTGGTTTATACACTGTAACTTTAGTTGCTGCTTTATTATTGATTCTTTCTTTAAGTGCATTACCTAAATTAGAAATTTATTTAAAGAATAGATCAAATCATTTTGATATACATCTTGAATTAAAGAATAAAACTAATTTATCTGATTTCGTTCAAATTATTAGAAAATTAGGTTTAATAATTGATGATATTGAAGCAAATCCTGCGTATGCAAATACTGGTTTATATGTATATACAATTTCATTATCAATTTATAGTAAAGAATTAAAAAAATATAAAACTCATGCTGAAATAATTGAAGCATTACAATCAATTGATTATATTAGTCATATAGAAGAAATTAGTATGTAAAAAATAAACTGACTTCGGTCAGTTTTTTATACATTTATAGATATACTTGCATAATAATTTAAAAAATTTCTAATTTGCACAGTATTGGTGAAAAATAATTAAAGTGATATAATATAACCAGTCTAAAGAAAGAAAAAAAGGATTTACACAAAAAGGTGTTTCACTTTTTCGTTAGGGTGTTTCAAAATTTAATGGGTGTTTCATTTGAATCACTATAGTTGTCATTATACATAATAGAAAGAGGTTTTTATGAATATTAATGAAAAAGCTGAATTTGCAGCAAATTTAAAATTAAGTGGGAAAGCTAATTGTTGTCAAGCAGTACTTTTAGCCTTAAAAGAAGAAACTGGTTTAGATGATGATCAATTAAAGAGTTTAGGTGCTGGTTTTTGTGCAGGTATGGGAAATTTAAGTGCAACATGTGGTTCACTTGTTGGTGCAGTTATGGCTTTGGGATTAAAAACTAAAGGTGAAGGTAGCTTAAGGCTTGCAAGATTAGTTAATGAAGAGTTTCAAAATACTTCAGGCGCTATTAAATGTAAGGATTTAAAAACAATAACTAATGGTAAGCCACTTTGTCCATGTGATGATTGTGTTAGAAATGCAATTAAAGCATATGGAAATATCGTTAATAATAAATAAGCAGCTTATTGCTGTTTTTATTTTAAAAATATTTATTTTTTAAAATTAGATTTTAAACAACGAAAATTGTGGTATTATAAAAATATAGGGGAATGATTTTTATGAATGAAAAGTTTTATGAGGTTAATTCACTAAATTTAAAAGATAAAAAATATGGATTAACTCCAAATGATTATTACGAATTATTAAGTACTATTTGGTCAAAGAAAACTTGTGCACCTAGAATGCAAAATGAATGGAATAAAAATAATATAACTTTGGGTCAATGTTCAATAACTGCATTTTTAATGCAGGATATCTTTGGCGGAGATGTTTATGGAATTCCTCTTCCTGATGGAAATTTTCATTGTTTTAATGTTATTAATGATTCTATATTTGATTTAACATCAGCACAATTTAAGGATGTTAAATTAGATTATAAAACTGCAATTTTACAAAAAAGAGAAGATCATTTTAAAAAAGAAGAAAAGAAAAATCGTTACCTATATTTAAAAAATGAACTTTTAAAGAAATTAAAATAGGAGGTTCTATATGAAAAAGATAATCCAATGGGTTTTATTTATAATTATATTTAGTTTAATTTCATTTTTAATGCTATTTTATTTAGATTTAGCAAATGGACCATTTACTTTATTTATAATTGAAATAATTGTTATAGTTCTTTTGATAGTTATAAGATTTTTATTATCTAATAAGAATTTTTTAAAAAGAAATTCA
Source organism: Acholeplasmatales bacterium (assembly GCA_017524905.1). Taxonomy (GTDB): domain Bacteria; phylum Bacillota_I; class Bacilli_A; order Acholeplasmatales; family Anaeroplasmataceae; genus Anaeroplasma. Next base: position 26,646 of record JAFXUP010000102.1, read on the forward strand.
ATTTTTTTAATTTTTATTTTAGTAAATACACTTATTGTTTTTATGGCTAAACCAGCTATAGGATTATTAAGTGTAACAGATAGTAATCAAAAAACTGACATATTAGAATTAAAAGATGGAAAAATAGAAGGATTATTAAATAGTGAAAAATCAGTTCAGGTTTATGGTTCAATTCCTTATGCAACTCCACCACTTGGTGAATTAAGATGGAAAGAACCACAGGATGTAAAGCCTTGGGAAGGTGTTTTAGATTGTACTAAATTTGCTCCAAGGTCAATGCAAGAGGATAATCCTGAATTTATGAATAGCTTAGTTGATATGTATTCAGAAAAAGGATGGCATCCAAATTATTCATCAGGCTTTAAAACTAAGGTATCTGAAGATTCACTATATGTTAATTTATGGAGACCAAATAACAATAAAACTAATTTACCTATATTAGTTTATATTCATGGTGGATCTTTAACTACTGGTTCATCATACGATGATGATATTAATGGAGAATATTTTGCTAAAAATGATATTATTGTTGTAACTGTTGCTTATAGATTAGGTGTATTTGGATATTTAGCTTTAGATGAATTAATAAATGAATCAACAAATCATACAACTGGAAATTATGGACTTTTAGATCAAATCAAAGCATTAAAATGGGTTAATGATAACGCAAGCTATTTTGGTGGAAATAAAGATAATATTACAATTGCAGGTGAATCAGCTGGTTCATCAAGTGTTAATGCATTATGTGTTTCACCTTTAGCTAAAGGTTTATTTAAAAGAGCAATTGCTGAATCATCATCAATTAGTCAAAAAACACCACCTCATACATTTAGAACAATGGATAATGCTTTAAAAACAGGAAATGAATTATTAAAAGAATTTAATTGCACAAATGTTAGTGATTTAAGAAAAATACCTGCAGACAAATTAGTTAAAACTAAAACAACTAATTCAGCTATGAGTGTTGATGGATATGCTTTAAGAAAAACACCATATGAAACATATATAGCTCATGAAAATAATGAAGAAGCTTTACTTAATGGCTATAATGTAAAAGAAGCAGATCCATTTGTTATACCTAATTTCTTATTTAATCCAACAAACAAGAATAATATAGAAGAAAGATTAACTAATTATTTTAATGCAACTACCGCAAAGAAGTTTATTGATTTATATAAAGAAGAAATTAATTCTAATGCAGAAGAAACATTTAATTTAATAATTTCTTTATATTGGTTTATTAATCCACATCATACTTGGTCAAATTTAGCATATAATAATGGAGAGACTGTATATAAATATCAATTTACAAAAGATAATGGATATCATGGTACTTATCATAGTGGTGAAATAATTTATGCTTATGGTAATTTATATAGATCTAAAAAGCAATTTGCATATAATGAATCTGATTATGAACTTCAAAATAAAATGTCTTCATATTGGATGAATTATATAAAAACTGGTAATCCAAATGGTAATAACCTACCAATTTGGGAAGAATATAGTCCTTTAAAAGAAAATGTATTAGAATTAGGACAAAATATTTCAATGTTTAAAGATAAATATTTAGAAGCATATAAAATAATAGATGAATTTCAAAATAATTAATGATTAAGATTGGGAAACCAATCTTTTTCTTTTTTCACAAAATGGTAAAAAATGAGGAATATTTCATAGACATTATAAAAAGAATTTGTTATAATAAAATTACGTAAGGTTTTTTAACAATAAAAGTGTCCTATTTAAAAATTAATAAAGGGAAAAATATGAAAAAGAAGTTTTTTAAGTTTGCATTTTTTGAGGCTGTCTTAATATGTGGCAACTTTTTTTTATCAACTAATGCAAAAGCAATTAGTTATCAAGATTTATACACAAATTATAGAGTTAAGGATTGTGAATATGCTGAATATGATTTAAATACATATTATAAAAATCCTGTTGATGGTTCTATTATACTTGGAAAAATAGTTGATTATGGAGATGATTCTTTAGAAAAAAAGAATTTGTTAATGAGTGAAAATGGACCATATGGTGTTAATAAAAAATATGATGATACATCATTTAGTAAATACGCTTATTGTTATACTTTTTTAACAACCATTAATGCTCATTACCAAGATTCTGCATTAGGTCAATTTCAAGTTGATGAAGATGATTTATCTAAAGGTATTTACCCATCAGTCACTTGTTCTTTAGAAGAAATTAATTCTACAACATATGAACAAAAAGTCGTTGAAACTCTTTCTACTGAATTGTCAACTTCAATTAAAGGTGAATACGCTGGGTTAAGTTCAGAAGTAAGATCGAAAATATCTACATCAATTAGTGTTGCTTTTGGAATTTCTTCTACTATATGTCATAAGAATAGACTTGATGTAAACATTCCAATTACAAAAACAGGCTATTACCGCTTACAAAGACGAGCTTTGTACAAAATTTGTGCTTTGTCTATTTATGAAATTATGTATTATCCAAAAGTAATTGATAATTCTAATTGGTATACAAAAAATATAACTTATGATTATAAAAATGGAACAAAAATGTATAAGTATTTGGGTACGGAAACTTTAGTTATATTTATGGAAGATTACTCAATGAGTATAAATAGATATATTTTTGATAAAAATTTGAAAAAATATATCTATGATGGAATTAAAGATGAAGCTACAAATATTTATTTATAAGATGAAGGATGCTTTGAAAGATGATAAATATTAAGGGGTTACATTTTTCATATAAGAAAGATAAGGTATTAGAGAACTTCAATTATAGTTTTAAAGACAATGGTCTATATTCTATAATTGGAGAATCAGGCTGTGGAAAAACAACTTTATTAAATTTAATAGGTGGTATATTAAAACCTATTAGCGGATCTATAACATATAGTGATGATATATCTGATTTAAGAGATTCAACTGCTTTTATTTTCCAAGATAATAATCTATTTGATAATTTAACTGTATATGAAAATATTAAATTATTAACAAGTTTTAAAACAGATAATATACCTAATGAAAAAATTGATGAAACATTAGAAACATTAGGTGTTTTTAAATATAAAGAAAAAATTGTTTCTAATATTTCAGGTGGAGAGCGTCAAAGAGTATCAATTGCGATTGCGTTACTAATGGATAAAAAAGTAATAATTGCTGATGAACCTTTAGCTTCACTAGATTATACAAATTCAAAAAAAATACTATCTTTCTTTAAAGAAATATCAAAAGATAAACTAATTATTTTTTCAAGTCATAATGTTGATATATTAGATGAATATTGCGATAAAATAATTGATTTAGAACATAATAAATATGAAATAGATAATGCTGAAGCTTTATCAGTATCTAAAAAATCTAATAAAAAGATGAACTTAAATAAGTTTATTTATACTCATCAAAAGGTTATGAAGAAAAAAATATTTATAAAAATTATATCAATATTATTTTTATCTTTTTGCATTGCACTATTATCAGTTCTAATAACTATATCACAAGTTAATTACGATAAAGTTATGCTTGATGAATTAAAACAAAATTCAAATTCACCGGTTATAGTTTCACCTAAAAGTTATGATGAAAATAATAATGTTGAAAAATATTTAAAAGAAAAAAATTTATCATATTTAAAAGGCGTTGCTCTTAGTAATTATTTAGGTTTTGAAAATCGCACCTCAAAATATAATGGTTATGTAACTATTGACGATAGCTTAGAAAATTATGAAGTAAAGATGACCGATTATTTATTTGAAGAATATAGAAGTAATGGCATTTTACCTCAAAATCTAGTAGAAGAGGAAGCGGAAGACTATATATATCAAACAGATGTTTTAGATTTTGAAGGTAATCCATTCAATATAAAAATAAAAGAAATAATAAGTGCGAAAAAATCTGATTTAGAAAATGGTATTGTTAACAGTGATTGGGGACCAATAGGTTATAGAATTCATATGAATACATATACCTATGAGGCAATAAGTTTTTTTACAACACATAAATATTATGATGATGATAAAAATAATCCAAACTTTATTATTTTAGAAAATAGAGTTAATGAAACTGAAACTATGAATCATAAAACTTTATTTTATTATTATAGTGAAAAAATAAATAAAGATGAGATAGCTTTATCGCATGAAACATTAGAAAATATTGAAAAATTTTATAATAAGGAATATTCAATTAATGATAAAATTGAAATAGTTGTAAATGAGGAGAAAAAATCATTTATCTTAAAAGAAATTAATGATAATTTAAGTGATAATTTTATCTTGTTTTCTACATATAATTTAAGTGATTTTAATGAAATGTTTTATGAATACATTTATTATGAAATTGAAAATTATGAATCTGAGAAAATAATAACAATGATGAATGAATTAAAAGATAGTTTAAGTAGATGGAGCTATAGTAATGTTGATTCTACAGAGTTAATGGTTCTTTTTAATGGATCACATAAAGCTTGGGGTTATTATACAAATTTGAAATCAACTTTTAAAATGGCATCTGTAATTTTAGCCGTTTTTGGAATTTTATTGTTCTTGTTTTTAACATATTATTCTTTATCAACTTATTCAATTAATAAAAATAAATTTTCACTTCTAAAAATATATGGAATGAGAAGAAATACTGAATATTATTTATTAGAATATGATTTAGTTATTTTGCTATTGATATCATTAATATTTGGAACTCCTATTTATGCATTAAATAATGTAGTTTTAAATGCTATGTTTATGGATGCTGCTAATACAACAAAGAATTTTAATTTCTTTAATTTTAGTAATGAGTTATTAAGTTTTATTATTATATTAGTGGTATCATCAATATTATTCTTTATTTGTTATTTTATTTCTTCAAGAAAGAAATTAAGAACACATATTGGTATTTAAATATCTATTAATGATTAAGATTGGGAAACCAATCTTTTTCTTATCTATGTTTGAAAAAAAGTATTATATATTATATAATAAAAGAGATTTTTGGAGGTACTTATGAATAAAAATTATATTAAGATTAAAAATGAATACATTGATGAAATTTCATCAAATGTAACTATATATAAGCATATCAAATCAGGGGCTAGAGTTTGTACTATTGAAAATGATGACAATAATAAAGTTTTTGATATTACATTTAGAACTCCAGCTATAAATAATGGTGGCTTAACACATATTTTAGAGCATTCAGTTTTATGTGGTTCTAAAAAATATCCAGTTAAAGATCCATTTGTAGAATTATTAAAAAGCTCTTTAAATACTTTTTTAAATGCTTTTACATATGCTGATAAAACATGCTATCCTGTTGCTTCATGTAATTTACAGGATTTTAAGAATTTAATGGATGTATATATGGATGCTGTTTTTTATCCTGAGATTTATCAACATGAAGAAATCTTTAGACAAGAAGGATGGCATTATGAATTATTTAATGAAAACGACCCTATAACTATTAATGGTGTAGTTTATAATGAAATGAAAGGTGCTTTTTCTAATCCATCTGATACTGTATCAAGATTAGTATTTAATTCATTATTTAAGGATACTTCATATGGCTTTGAATCAGGAGGAGATCCTAAATATATTCCTGATTTAGATTATGAAGAATTTAAAGAATTCCATAAAAAATATTATTCTCCATCAAATTCATATATTTTTATATATGGTAATTGTGATATGGAAGAAAGATTAAATTATTTAGATAATGAATATTTATCCAAATTTGATGTTGTTGATTTTGATACAGCTTTAAAAACTCAACCATCATATGAAAAGCCATTATATTTAGAAGATAAATATTCAATTCAAAAGGATGAATCTTTAGAAAACAAAGATTTCTTAACATATAATGTAGCTATGAAACCAAACATGGATATGAAAGATATGCTTGGTTTAGGAATTATTGTTGCATCACTTTTCCAAACTCCAGGTGCTCCTTTAAATGAATTAATTTTAAAGGAAGGCTTAGCTGAGGCAGTAGATGCATATTTAGATACTGAATTATATCAACCTATGCTTTCTATAAAGCTTTCAAATGCTAATAAAGCAAATGAAGAAAGATTTATTAAGCTTATTGATGATAAGCTAAATGAATATGTTAAAAATGGTTTAGATAAGAAAACTTTAGGCTCTATGATTAATTATTTATCATTTAAGGCAAAAGAAAAACCATTTAGCGGAAGATTCCCTCAAGGCTTAATGATTATCCTTAATTCTTTAAGCACTTGGCTTTATAATGAAAATAATGCTACATTAGCTTTATATCAGGTTAAGTATTATGATGAATTAAAGAAGGATTTAGAATCTAATTATTTTGAAGAATTATTAGAAAAATATATTATTAATAATCCTCATAAATCATTTGTTAAGCTTATAGCTTCATATGATGCTAATGAAAAGGATGCTAAAGTATTAGAAGAAAAATTAGCAGCTTATAAAGCATCTTTATCAAAAGAAGAAATAAAAGAATTAATTGAAAAGACTAAAGCTTTAAAAGAATATCAACAAAAAGGTGATACAAAAGAAGCTTTAGATACCCTACCAAAGCTTAAAAAGGAAGATTTATCAACTGAACCTACTTGGGGACATCTTGAAAGATTTGATTTTGAATATCCTGTTTTATTCTCAAATTATAATGTTAATGGTATCAATTATTTAAATTATTATTTTGATATTTCCGGATTATCAAATGAACAAGTTAAATATGTTTCATTATTTACTGATTTATTTGCTCAACTTCCAACTGATGAATTAAGCTTTTTAGATATTACTAATTTCATTATGGAAAATACAGGTACTTTAAATTCTAGCTTAAATATTTATAGCGATAAGAATAAAGAAGTTCATGAGCAATTAGTAATTTCTTTTAGTGCTTTAAAAGAAAATGTTTCAAAGGTTAATAATTTTATTATTGGCCTATTAAATAAAACAAATTATAAAGATGACTCATTAAAAACTAGAATTCAAGAATTAAAGATTAAATTAGATCAACAATTTGCTCGTGGCGCCAATAGAATGGCAGCTATAAGAGCTCAATCTAATTTTGATTTAGAATATAGTAAGAATGATTCAGCAACAGGTATTTCTTATTTAGCATTTATTACTAATTTAATTAATAATTTTGATTCATTAAAGAGCGAATTAATTACTAATTTAGAAGATATTATTAGAAACTTTATTACATCAGCAAATGTAACTATTGGTTTTACAGGTACTGAAGAAGAATTTAATTTTAATAAGGATAATATTTTTGAATTTGTTAATAAATTAAATGATTTAGCTTGTGTATTATATCAAGATACTGAGTTAAAGAATAATAAAGAAGGCTTTAAAACAGCATATAATGTAAATTATTGTGCTAAAGCTGGAAGATTAGATATTCCTTATAGTGGTTCTTTAGAGGTGTTAGGTCAAATAATTAATTATAATTATTTATGGCAAAAGGTTAGAGTTTTAGGTGGAGCATATGGTTGTAGTATGATTGTAAATCAAAATGACAATATTGCTTTAACAAGCTATCGTGACCCTAATTTAGAAAACACATTAAAGGTATATGATGAATTAGGTGATTATGTATCTAATTTAGAATTATCAGATGATGAAATTTTAGGCTTTAAGATTTCAACAATGTCTAATTTTGAAATCGTTATGCATAATAAGGATTTAGCATCTTTAATGCAACGTCGCTATTTTAAAGGCATTACATATGATGATTTAAAGAAGACTAAAGAAGAAATTGTAAATTCAACTTTATCTGATTTAAAAAAGTATGGTAAATCAATTAAGAATGCTATTTTAAATGGTTCTTTATGCGTAATTGGTGTAGATAAAAATATTGAAGATTCAAAAGGCTTATTCAATGATGTTAGAAATCTAGGTGAATAAGATGACAAAAGAAGAAAAAAAAGAAGCTAAAAGAATCCAAAAACTAGAAAAGAAAAATAATAAATTAAATAAGAAAAATGAGATTGAAGAAGAAAGATTAAAAGAGTATAATAAGCAAGCACCTCAAAGAATAGAAAAACAAAGAGTTAAAAAAATTCATCAAGAGATGAATGAAGCTCCTAAAAGAACTGTTTTAGAAGAGGTAGGAAATTCAGTTAGCCATGGTGTTGGAGCAATTCTTGCAATAGTTGCTTTAATTGTAATGCTTATTAATTTAAAAGAAGAAAAAGTATATGATTATAACTTAGCTATATTTGCTACAGTTGTTTATACTTTTTGTATGTTTATGACAATGATTAATAGCTGTCTATATCATTCATGGAAGGCTGGCTCTAAAGTTAAAAGAATCTGGAGAAGATTTGATTATTCTGCAATATATTTATTAATTGCAGGTACATTTGCTCCTTTATTCTTAATCTTTTTAATTCAATTTAAACCAACATTATCTATAGTATTATTTGTTATTCAATGGGTACTTGTTATCTTTGGAATAACAATGAATGGTGTTTTTGGTCCTGGAAGAATTAAAAAATTAAATTATTTTATGTATTTTGCCATTGGTTGGTCAGGAATAATTTTTATTCCTTATTTCATTCAATATAATCAACCTTTATTATGGTATATTTTAATTGGGGGATTAACTTATACTTTAGGTATGATACCTTTTGCTTTTAAAAATTTTAAAGCAACACATTTTGTATTTCATTTAATAATTGTTATTTCTGCGATTATTCAGTGGACAGGTATATTCGTTTGCTTATATTTATAACAATTCATTATATAAAGTTGTTTATTTTTTAAATAAATGTTAGAATAGAATTGTTATTTTTAATAAATTTTATTAATAAGGAGCGTTTAAAAATGATTATAACTAAAACTCCATTTAGAATGTCATTTTTTGGTGGAGGAACTGATTTACCAGAATTCTTTAATGAGTTTGGTGGTTCAGTTATTTCATCTACCTTCGATAAATATTGTTATGTAACAGTTAGACATTTACCACCTTTTTTTGATTACACAACTGAACTTGTTTATTCAAAAATTGAAAGATTAAATAAAGTGGATGAAATGGTACATCCAATGGTTAAAAATACTATGAAGTATTTAAACATGCATGAATTGAGAATTAATTATGAATCAGATCTTCCAGCACGTTCAGGCCTTGGAACATCTAGTTCATTTTGTGTTGGATTGTTAAATTCATTTTATGCATTGAAACAAAAGAAACCAACAAAATTCCAATTAGCTAAAGATTCAATTTATATTGAAAGAGAAATGTGCCAGGAATCAGGTGGTTGGCAAGATCAAATTGCTGCTGCCTTTGGTGGATTTAATAGAATTGATTTTAAAAATAATGAGTTTTCTGTTAAGCCAATAAATATGAGTGAAGAAAGAAAAAATTTATTAAATAAAAGATTAATGCTTTTCTTTACTGGCTTTACTAGATTTTCATCTGATGTTCAAAAGATTAATTTAGAAGAAACAAGAGAAGAAAAGAATAAAATATTAAAGCAAATGCTATCTTTAGTTGATGATGCAGAAGATGTTTTAGAAAATGAAAATAGAAATCTTGATGATTTTGGTCATCTATTAAATAAAACATGGAATTTAAAAAGAAAAACAGGTAAAAGTGTTACTAATGATTTAATAGATGAATATTATAATAAGGCTATGCAAGCAGGAGCTTTAGGCGGAAAGCTATTAGGTGCTGGTGCTGGTGGATTCTTGGTTTTCTATGTTAATGAAGAATATCAAGATAATGTAAAAGAAGCATTAAATAATTTACTTTATGTTCCTTTTAAATTTGAAGATGAAGGATCATCAATCGTTTATCAAGTTGATGAATTTTACAATTTAGAGAATTGCAGGGAAGAATAATGAAGGTTGTTATAATGGCTGGAGGAAAAGGAACACGTATTTCAAGTGTTGCCTCTGATATTCCAAAGCCAATGATTAAAATTGATGGTAAGCCTGTTTTAGAGCGAGAAATTGAATGTTTAAGATCTCAAGGCTTCAAAGATATAATTATTACTGTTAGTCATTTAGGATCCATTATTATGGATTATTTTGGTGATGGTTCAAAATTTGGTGTAAATATTAAATATTTTAACGAAGTAGAACCATTAGGTAATGCTGGTGCTTTATTTAAAATTAAAGATGAATTAACTGAAGATTTTTTACTTTTAAATGCTGATGCTATCTTTGATATTGATTTTAATCGTTTTGTTAACTATCATAAGAAAAAAGGTGGATTAGTAACTTTATTTACTCATCCAAATTCACATCCTTATGATAGTGGTTTAATCTTAACTGATTTAAATGATTCAGTTTTAAAATGGCTATCTAAAGAAGATGAAAGACCTGAAAATTATAAAAATTTAGTTAATGCTGGACTTCATGTTATTTCACCTAAAATTTTAGAACAGGTTATAACTACACCTAAAATTGATTTAGATAGGCAATTATTAAAGCCACTTGCAGGTACAGGCTTAATGTATTCATATAAATCAAGTGAATATGTTAAGGATATGGGAACACCAGATAGATATCAAGCAGTATGTGATGATTTCTTAGCAGGAAGAGTGACTTCTAAAAATTTAAAAAATAAGCAAAAAGCTATTTTTTTAGATAGAGATGGAACAATCAACAAAAGCGTTGGTTTTTTAACTGATATTTCTCAATTTGAATTAGAAGAAGGTGCATCTCTTGCTATTAAAAAAATAAATAATGCTGGTTATTTAGCTATTGTTATTACTAATCAACCTGTTATTGCAAGAGGTGAAGTTTCATTAGAAGAACTTGATGAAATTCATAATAAAATGGAAAGATTATTAGGTGCTGATGGTGCTTATTTAGATGGAATTTATTATTGTCCTCATCATCCAGATAAAGGTTTTGTTGGTGAAAGAATTGAATATAAAATTGTTTGCGATTGTAGAAAACCAAAGCCTGGAATGATTTTTAAAGCAGCCAGCGATTTTAATATAGATTTAGATTCATCATATATGATTGGTGATTTTAAAAATGATGTCTTATGTGGTAAGAATGCTGGATGTAAGACAGCATTAATTGATAAAGATTTAAAAAATGAATGTGATGCAGATATAGTAGGTAGGAATTTATTAGAATGCATCAATAAAATTTTTGGAGAATAAAATGGATTATATTGGACTTTTAGTTAAAAGATATCCTGAATTTGAAGTAATAAAGGATGATATTTTAACATCTTTTGAAATTTTAAAAGAATGCTATAAAAATGGTGGTAAGCTTTTAGTTTGCGGTAATGGTGGTTCTGCATCTGATTCAGAACATATTGTTGGTGAACTAATGAAAGGATTTAAAAATCCTAGATATTTATCAGAAGATTTAAAAAATAAATTGAAAAAGATCGACCCTAATGTTGGAGAAATTTTAGGTAATAATCTTCAAATGCCTTTGGAAGCAATTGCTTTAACAGGAGAATTAGCACTAAATACAGCTATTATTAACGATTGTAATAATGGTGGTGAATTATGTTTTGCAAATCAAGTTTTAGGCTATGGTCATAAAAATGATGTTTTATTAGCTATTTCAACATCTGGTAATTCTAACAATGTTTACAATGCTTGTGTTGTTGCCAAAGCTAAAGGATTAAAGATTATTGGTCTTACAGGAAAAACTGGTGGAAAGCTTAAGAAGATATCTGATTGTGCAATTGTTGCACCAAGTGATGAAACCTATATGATTCAAGAATTACATTTACCAATTTATCATACTTTATGTTTAATGTTAGAAGAAGAATTTTTTAAATAGGAGAGTAAAATGATACTTTTTTTAGCACCTTATTTTGAGGTTAAGCCATGGGCTGGAGATGAATTAAATAAAATTTATGATTGTCCAGAATCTACTGGTGAAGCTTGGATTGTATCTGGATATAATAATAAATCATCTATTATTTTAAATTCTATATATAAAGGAAAAACTCTAAGATGGCTTTGGGCTAATCACCCAGAGCTTTTTGGTCATTTTGAGGAAAAAGAATTCCCATTATTATTAAAATTAATTTCATCTAAAGAAGATTTATCAGTTCAGGTTCATCCTAATGATGATTACGCATTAAAAACTAAAAATTCTTTAGGTGAATTTGAATGCTGGTATGTACTTCCTGAGACTAAAGCTAAG
>JAFXUP010000103.1 GCA_017524905.1 Acholeplasmatales bacterium
GATATTTGCTTGCTGTGCTCTCCAACCGAATTTACATATATCATTCATTATTTTTAATTCTTTATATATACTTTCTCCTTCATCGTCTAATCCTAATAAATCAGCATCCATTACATTATTTTGTTGTTCTTCTTCTTTTTTATTTTTCTTCTTTCTTTTATGTTGTTTTTGTATTTCTTTTTCCTTTTCTTTCTCTTTTTCCTTTTTTTTTTCATTATTTTCTTCAACTGTAGCTTCAGCAGCAGTATCAATTATCATATCTTCTTCATTAATCATTTCTTTACCTTTCTTTAAATAAACAGCACTTACATTTGTCATATTATCAATTAAATCATCTACAGTATCACTATCAATCATATTATCATCATCATTAAAATCAAAAGGTGGTTTTTCACTTACCATCATATCTTTAGCAATATCAGGATCAGTTTCTAATAATCTCCAATATATATATGCACGATCTCTTACATCTGGATTTTCTGATTCTTCTGCTCCTTTTTGTAAACATAATTTTACTATATCTTCACCTTCATCTGGTTTATTTACGAAATTTTTTACTGCAGCATTTAATATTTGAAGTTTTATTTTGGAGACTATATCAGCGTCACTGAAATTATTAACAAAATGTGATATTATTTCAGTACTTTTTGGTATCATTGTACAAAATTCTCCTACTATGTAAAATGCTGCACTTTTTGCATTTGGATCGGACATTGATTGAATTAGATCTATTGTTATTTTTTTAATTAATTCTAGGGCACGACCTTTATATTTCCTCATTAAATCACGAGCTACAATTATACTTTCTGTTATTGCTTCATCATTATTATTGTCTATTATTTTACCTAAGGAATCCACACATAAATCTACACTTTTTTCATATTTATATCCAATGAAGCCAATGTATTTAACACTTTTATGTATTAATTCAGGATTAATTTCTGTTAAAGCATATGATGTTAATTCCTTAATAATAGCTTCGAAATTTTTATTATCACATAATTTATATAAAATATCAACTTTTTCTAACTTAACATAAATAGGATCATTATATTGAACAAAGAAAAATTTAAAATCCTTATCAAGTAACATAGGTCTCTTTTGTATAATAGCTCTTAAAGCCCTTAATAAAACATATTGTATTTCAGGAGAAGCCATCATAACACTCATTAATGAATTAGAAATTTTTTTACAATAATTCCTAACTTTATCAATATTATCAATATGGTCCATAAATTTCAAAATAACTTTAATAGCACTCATAACAACACTAGGATTAGTATGATTTAACCTAGGTAAAACTCCTTCAATAATTTCTTCAGCATGAGTAGGTTTCTTAGGATTATACAAAATCAAAGCATCTAAAATAGAAACTTGTCCCCATTCATTAGCTTGTGGAATAGCTTCTAAAATTCTTTTCAAAACCTTACTCTTAATTTGAATTTGATTAACTCCACTTAAAATACTAATTTCATTTAAAGCACTCATAGCATTAGCAATAACAATAGCATTAGAATCTTTTAAGCAATCATGTAATGTTTGAATAAAACCATTTTCTCTAACTAATTGACTACTAGTCATATATAATTTAGCA
>JAFXUP010000104.1 GCA_017524905.1 Acholeplasmatales bacterium
AGAGGCCTTTTTTTATGCCTTTAATTTGTCTTTAAGAAGATTCTAAATAAAATAAAAAAGAAGAGAAAAAAAGGAATATAAAAAGCTTTTAGAAATAAAACTAAAGTAACAATTAAAGAAGAAAAATAAAAGCTACATAATCAAAAATACCAAAATAAGCAGATATAACTGATCTATATATAGAAGGTATGGATGAAGAAAAAAATTTTAAAATGTATCTAGTTTTAAATACTAGATGAAAATAACTTTCATATAAAAGTTGCACAAAATTAAATTATATAAATGTTTTAATGAAAATAAAAAATTAAAAGAAAAGATTTTTGAATAATTATCTAGTATTAAAAACTAGATAGAAAAGGTTAATCCAACACATAAAACACATGTATCAGAAGAATGGTACTATATGATCTATAATATAAATTTCCATACAGGTTAATTAAGGATATCTATATATTATATATAAATAGGATAGGGCTTTAAGTTCTATGAACATACCATTAAAATATTTCGATTGCTAACTAGTTTTTAAAACGAGCAAACGAAACAATTATTAATACTAAATTAAATATTAGATATTAGATAATTTTTCAAAAAAATTCATGCAATTATAGGCTAAAAGCAAATATCCTATTTTGGGAGCAAAAATTAGATAAAGCTTCGAATCACGAATCGAGAAATAAAAAGCTGATTAATCATCCGTCTCGATTTACATTAAAAGTAGCCTTTTTTGACATCGGCTACGGTTAATCATATTCATATCTATATTTTTGATTATCATTCATGGTACGAGATGCCCAGAAAACATAGTCAAATTATAAAATATGAATTTATTTGATCTAGTACCAAATCAGGACTTTACGAATCGATGGATTGTGGATAACATTTTCGATTGCTCAAGCGTTTACAAGTTAAAAAAAGCCTTTATTTAAGCCATTTTATAAGATAGAGCAATTAACATTTGCAACCACATATTCACAAAAGTTCAATATTTGGCTTAGTTATGCCTCTTTTTATTGGTTTACATAATATATATTATGATAACTTATTTAGAAATAAAAAAGAACCAAAAACCATTTTGAAATTAATACAAGAAGTGATTTTGACGTAGTTTATTGGCGATTTTAAGCCTATTTCTTCTTCTCAAACTAACTCAGTGACTATGATTTGACTATGTTTAGCAAATTTTCTAAAAATCTCTTAACAATCGAAAAATCATTTTGTGAGCGATTCTCCGTCTCGAGGCCTGATTTAGCCCATTCATTCATCAACGACGGTTTTAAGGCCCTTAGAGACATCTTCAGAAATAACCTCTTCCGCAGTCGCTGTTCTTCTTCTTCTCCTCTTCTATGGATGTATATCAATTTGATCTCGTTTATGAAAATTTATGAAAATGACCATTTTTAGCTCTAGAAACAGAACTCTAGGCTACGTATTATAATATCTGAATCCATGCTATTAAACTGTATATTTACCTAAAAAGGCTTTTTTTAGCTTAAAATCATTAATTTTAATATTTATACATTAATTATGTCTAGTAAATATTATATTGATTTAAAGCCTTTTTATTTAATATATGCAGTTCTTCCTCTTCTTCTTTCAACCTATTTATATATAATACGTACGTACGCGCGCGAGACAATCGAGTCCTATGATTATGTGAATTTAGGATTCTCGATTGCTGATAGAACATATAAGCTATTTTAGCCCTTATCTATCTTCAAAGGCATTATTTCACTTAATTATACATTATTTATGTCTATTTAAATTTTTCATAAATTTTCATTAATTTTCACTATTTTCATTAAAATTCCTACTTTTGTTTCAAAAATCGTCATTTTTGTTTTTATACATTATTTATGTCTATATTTTCAAACGAAAAAAATGAGGACTTTTTCGAGTCCTCATGTATATTATAGATATTATGTTTTATTATAAGTCTTTTGAATTTTTCATTTCTGATAAATCAAATAAAGTAATTTGTCTTCCTTTTGATTCAAACATCTCAGGAGTAACTGTTTTATTCCAAGTGGCAGATCTACCAGTTCCGTTTGATGAAATCTTGCCTTCTTCCTGTAAGGCAGCAAGTGCTCTATTTATTGTAGTTGGAGAAATATAAGGATATATTTGACTGATTTGAGCCTTAGTAAATGTTTGAGGAAGCTTCATAATAGCTGCCTTAACATTGTCTATTTTATTTAGCTTTTTGTCAAAATCAGTGTCTTGAACCATTTTCTCAACAGTTTCATATCCTTCGATTAACATAGAAATAATTAGCTTATTTAAATCATCTGTATCTGAAAAACCAGTTTCCCATTTATAGCTTGCTCTAGCTAAAGCTTGATCAAAATCCTTTTTATGTTTTTCATATAATTCAAAGAAGCTTATATATTTGAAAACATTGAATCTTTGTCTGAATAATAAACAATATAAAACTAAAAGTGAGATATGCTCATTGTAATTATTGAAGATACCTATATTAACAATATCCACAAAAAAGTTTGTAACAAGTAATGTAGTTTCTACAGTTCCCTGGATTAGCTTTTTAGCATAATAATTTAATTCATCTTCTAAATTTTGTCTTTTAGATCTTTGTCTTTTTTCTTCTAAAAGATTTACTCTGACAGTTTCAGTATAAAGCTCAAAATCAATTTTTGTATGCTTTTTGAAGATTCTAATTCCTAGCTGTAAGAATTCGTTTGTTGTTAATTCAATTGAGTCTGATTTAGCTTGTATTAATTCAAAAACCTCTTTTAAATTTTTAACAACTATTTCATCCTTTGTTTTAGGAGCTGAATCTTTACGAATCAATAATTTTAATCTATTATCTGTAACATTTAAATTTAACAATCTTGAAAATGCTAGGGTGTCAGCTTCAACGGTTGTTCTTACAATACCGTCTAAGTGATTTTTTAAGAAATCCTCATAATAAAAATCCTTACCCTTAAATTGATACAATTTTGTTAATTCCATCACTAATTCGATAGGGTAGGTTGCCCTTTCGACATTGCTTAAGCATTTCATTTTCTTCACCCATTTCTTCCTAAAAAATTATACCAAAAATGCCCTTTATTTTCAATTGATTATGCTTTAAATTCAAAATAAAAAGGCTAAAGCAATTTTAGTCTTATTTTAGCCTTTTTATCACTATAGCCTAAAACTATACACAAAATTCATTTAAACGCCTTAAACAGCCTTAATTTTAGCTAATTTTTAGCATTTGTCATCTGTATAGAAGATTGAACCACCAATAAATTCTCTAATTATTGAATTACAAGGAATCCATTTATCAGAAATTGGTACAAAATATTTTAAGAATTTTAATAATCTGTTTGCTGTTATATAGTATGGAGAATCTGATTTGATATCAGATAATAATTTAATTGCATATTTACTTAATACACATAATTCATAACCTAATTCTGAATTGAATACAAAATCAGCTTCATTTTGATATGGATAGATCCATTTGAATTCACCAGCTCTAACGCTTGGCCAGAATTCTAATGTTCTTTCACATGTAGTTCCTCTATAGTTATAATCTCTTACCATTCTTCTAATTAATCTTAAATCAGAAATTGAAATAGGATTTCTTTCATCAATTCTATATTGAATTAATGGTGCGATATAAACCTTAAATTTTTCTTCTTGGTTAATTGATGGAGTTAAATCATCATTTAAAGCATGAATACCTTCAATTAAAATTGGTTGATGATGCATTAATTTAACAGGTTCACTAAATGTTCTTGTTTTAGTTGTAAAATCATAAGTTGGTAATTTAACAGCTTCACCTTGAATTAAATTATACATAGTTTCATTAAATAGCTTTCTATCTAATGCATCAATATCCTCAAAATCAGGCTTTCCATCTGCTCCTAAAGGACAATCATCTGGATGCTTATAGAAATTATCAATAGAAATCATCAATGGAGTAATACCTCTACTCATTAATTCAATTCTTAATCTATTTGTGAAAGTAGTTTTTCCTGAAGATGATGGACCGGCAACACAAATTAATTTTACATCTTCAATTCTATTTTGGATTTTTTGACCTAAATCGGCTAATTGACGATTATGCCTTGCTTCACAAATATTTAAATATTCTAAAGCCTTACCTTGCTCAACTATTTCGTTGAAATCAGAAATATAAGAAACCTTTGCTGTATTAGACCAGCGATTAGCTTCCTTTAAAGAGTTTCTAAATACTCTTTCATCTTGGAAATCAGGAATCTCACCATTTGCCTCAGCTCGAGGATATGTAATTAAGAATCCTGGTGTATAAAGCTTTAATTGGTATTTTTTAATATATCCTGTAGAAGGTAGCATATAGCCAAACATATAATCCATATGGCCATTACATTCATATACATGAACAGTATCTTCCTTACGATATTTTAAGATTCTTACCTTTTCTTCACAGCCTAATTCCTTATAAAGGTTAACTGCTTCTTCTTTAGTTAGTGAAGATCTAACAATTGGATAATCAGCTTCTATAATTTTTGTAAGTTCTTTATTTACAGCATCTAAATCGCTTTGTAGGAATGGTCTTCCTAAATTAGATACAGATGCAAAAATAGATCTTGAAACACTGTAATTATAAGTAATTTTAGCCTTTGGATAAATTTTATGTAGTGCCATAAATACTAAATATCTTAAAGTAGATTGATAAATTCTACATACATCAGTATCTTCTAATCCTAAAAGCTCAATATTTACATCTTCAGATACAATATATCTTAATTCTCTTAAACGATTATTAACCTTGGCAGCCATATATTTACGGTCTTTATTATCAATAAATTCCATAATTCTAGCTGGTTTTTCTAGTTCGATTTCCTTTCCTTGAATTGTAATTTTCATTTTTTGAACACCTCTTTTTAAAGATTTTATATTTAAATTAATATATACAAAGTATATATTAAAATTTATCAAATTTTTATTTTTATAATTAATTTCAAAACACAAATGTTTTTAATTATTTTATTATCTAATTTAATTAATTTAATTTGCTAATTTATTTTAATTTGTCATCTAGTTTTAATTACTAGTTACCTTTTGAAATTTATTTTTTTTATTTTAAGGGATAATAAAAAGGGTGTCCCCACCCTTTATATTATTAAATAGTTAAATTTTATTTTGATTCAGTATTTGAATCAGCTTCTGCATCATTTTCTTCTTCTAAATCAGCTTGTAAGGCCTCATATTCCTCTTTTGTAATAGGATTGCCTTCTTCATCGACATATTGAATATTATCGTCTGATTCAGCCTGTAATGCCTCATATTCTTCTTTTGTGATAGGGTTTCCTTCCTCATCAACATATTGAACATCTTCATCACTGCCATATAATGCTTCATATTCTTCTTTTGTAATAGGATTACCATCCTCATCGACATATTGAATGTCTTCTTCAGTTTCTCCTGTTCCACCTTCAGCTTTTCTTAATTCTAATACTAATGTATCTGGGTTTAAGAATGATTGTAAATCTGAATCTAAGTCGAAATCATACTTATAATCTTTCTTTTCAACTTCAGTTGTATTAGATTTAGCCATTGTAGATGCAAGCTCTAAAGATTCTGCAAGTGCCTCTTGTTCATAGTCAGTAACTCTATTACCTAATCTGAATTTTGATAAATTAACTTTTTTAAATGTATAAAGCTTTTTCTTTGGGGTAACTGAAAAACTTAAAACCTTAAGCTTTCTTTGTCTTGAAATTACCTTACCTAATATATCCTTTTTCTTTATTATATGATATTCATGTTCATGATCTCCTGCAACATAAATATCATCCTCAACAAATTTAATAATACGTCTTATAAAATATTGTTCATGCGATTGATATAAAACAAAATCTTTAGGCTTAATTCTATTAACTCTATAGATGCTTATAAAATCGCCTTTTTTAAAAATCGGGTAATTAATATCGTCTTCAACTCTTAAAGTACCTACTACGCCACCAGTAACTCTATCTACAACTACTTCCATTGAATAAATATCAACTTCTTGATTAGCTTCAACTATCTCTTCCCAAGTTGGACCTTTTTGTTCAATAATTTTAGGTGTATCATTTAATTTTTTCTTAAATAGTGGCATAATAATCACCCATCCAATAACGTTTTTTTCCGATTTAATTATATAAGAAAATTAGGGTAATTTCAAGTATATCACAAACTCTCGATTTGTAAATAGTAAATGTAAGAAAAAGGCCAAAATCGACCGATTTTGACCCTTAAAAGTTATTTCTTATTTAAAATTGTTTCTTCAAATTCATCAAAAGGTAAAGGTTTTGAAAAATAGAAGCCTTGAATCATATCGCAACCAAGTTTTTTTAAGATATCTAATTGGCCTTTTGTTTCTACACCTTCAGCTATAACAGGTATCTTAAAATCCCTAGCAATACCAATAATTAATTCAACGAATCTAACATTCTTTATATTAGTTTCAAGATCATTAATAAAGGCTCTATCCATTTTTAAAATATCAATAGGCATCATAGATAGCATATTTAAAGATGAATAGCCTGAACCGAAATCATCCATTTCAATTTTAAAACCTGAATTTCTTAAATTATTAATTACCTTAATAAATTGAGTTGCATCATCAATATATGCAGATTCAGTTACCTCTAAATTTAAAGCAGTTCGATCTAAGCCATATTCATCCAATAATGAATTTAAGGAATTTTCAAATGTTTTATCTAATATTTCTATTCTTGAAATATTTACAGAAATTGGTAAAACAAATCCATATTTTTCCTTCCATAAAGCAATTTGCTTAACTGATTCAGTTCTTACAAATTTATCTAATAAGGCAATTTGACCATTCTTTTCAAAAAGAGGAATAAAATCATTTGGATAAATAAATCCTAAATCATTATGCTTCCATCTAACTAAAGCTTCAGCACCTACTAATTTTGGCATATCACCTTTTATATCATATTTAGGTTGGAAATAAACAACAAATTCTTTATTATCAATTGAATGTCTTAAATCATTTAACAATCTTTGTGAATATTGTTCTTTTAAGCTTAATTCATCATTAAATACAACTAAGTGCTCCTTAATTTCAGTCATCGCAAGACCACAAGCAATTGATGCCTGGGCTATTTGTTTAGATGGTTCTACCCCTGCTTTAAATGGCATAATACCCATTCTAATTCTTATTGTTGCATTACTTGATAAGGTATTTATTCTTTCCTGGAATCTATCAAATAAGGCTTTATAATCATCTAAATGCTTACAATAAATAGAAAATCTATCACCTTCAGAGTGACCTGCAATTCCTTCATTTTCTTTTAAGAAAATTCTTATTTCATCACTTAATTCTCTTAAAACCTGATCACCAAATTCCCTTCCATTTAAATCATTTACAAAATGGAATTTTTCAATATTTATTTCTATTGCATCCATTGGCTTTAAAGGATTTTCATTATATAGTCTATTAGCATATTCTAAAAAATAGACCTTATTATAAAGCGATGTTTGTAAATCAATTTCTGTTGCATTAATAAGTGATAGACTAGTTTTAGATTTTCTATCACTGAAAATAATTCTTAATACTAAAAATGAAATAATTACAATTATTATAGCCAATACTAAAATAATTATTCCCATATTTTGAGATAAAAATTCTTCAAAGCCCACTTTAGCATCTTCTGTATAATAATATGATAAAGATGAATTTACACTTGATTCAGGGACATTACTAATTACTTTATTTAATATTGAATAAAGGATTGCTTCATCTCCATTTATAGCAAAATAATAATCAATTTCTACTCCAGTAGATAAAGTTGATAATCGATATTTTTTACATAAAGAAGAAATATTGTTAAATCTATAATTACTAATTAAATAACAATCAGCTCTTCCATCAGAAACTCCTTTTAAGCATTCATTAGTATCACCAAGCTTTACCATTCGCCAAGAAGGAAAATTATCTTCTAAAAACTTTTCATAATTATCATTTCCGATATTTACCGCAACATTTACTTTTTCTCTTTTGATAAAATTTTTCTGATTTGACTCTAATACAACAGCCATTATTTCCGTTTTCATTAAAGATTTTGTTATAAATAAATTTTCTTCTTCACCATCATAAATAGATAGATTAGACGGAAACATACAATCAATCTCTTTGTTTTTTAAAGCTTCCTTAGCACTTGCTATAGTAGGATAAGCAATTGCTTCAAATTCAATATATGCATTTTTCAAACAATTTGATGCAATATTTAAAAAATCAGCTAAAGCACCTGTCAATTCTCCTGTTTTTGGATCTTTTGCACAAAATGCCAAATAATTATCCTGATATCCAACTTTAATTTTTTTGTGTGTTTTAATCCATGATAATTCTTGTTCATCTAAATACAAATCAAACGCTAAATTTTTAAAATATTTAGTGTGTAATTCTTGATTATAGTATGGATTATCAGTTAAAACTCTATTCATGGCATAATTTAATTTATTTAATAAATCAGCTCTTTCATTAGATACTGCAAAGTAAAAATCAGATGAACCAAATTTGCATAAAGGAACAGCCTTATCAAATTCTAAAGATCCATCAATGTTTGCATACATATCAAAAATTCCATTTTCCATTTTTTCCAATGCTTGATCAACTGTATCATTAATCTCAATAACTTGAGCTGTAATTCCATTTTTAGAAGCCCAATCATTGAATAGTTTTACCATAACACTGTCTTTATTAATTCCAATCTTTTTTCCGTTAAATGTAGTAAAATCATCCATTTTTATTTCTTTATTCTTAGGTGATTTATAAATATAATAATCCTCATATCCCATTGCTTCAGAAGAAAATTTCATTTCTGATGCTCTTTCATCAGTATAAGATACGTCACTTAACAAATCGATATCTCCATCTTTTAATTTTTGAAGAAGTTTTGGCCAGCTATCTGTAACATATTCATATTTCCAGCCTGTATATATGGCAAGCTTTTGCTGATATTCATAGGAATATCCTGATTTTCTTCCTAAAGAATCTGTCTGATTATAAGTAGATTCAAACCAACCAACACGTACAACATTATCATTTGCCTTTACTATATTATTATTTAAAAAGAATAAACATAATAAAGGTATAAAAATTATGATGTATAAAGTTTTAAATACTTTTTTCATAAAATATAACTCCCCTCATACCTTATTTTTTATTCTTTTTTAATACCTTATCGTCATACATTAATTTATCAGCACGACGCAATACTTCATCTGCATCTCTATCATTAAAGGCATCATATGATGTAAAGCCATAGGCAATGTTTATTTTTTCCCATTCATTTTCAGTTGATGAATTAATTTTTGAAATTGATTTTTTAAGCTTTTCTAATAAATTATCCTTTTCATAATAATCATCATTTTCTAATAAAACTGCAAATTCATCTCCACCAATTCTATAAACATGTGAAAAAATATGATTTAAGCATTTAGAAGCTGTTTTTAAACAAATATCACCTTTATCATGGCCATAAATATCATTAATCTTTTTTAAATCATTACAGTCAAATATACCAAATGAAAATTCTAATTGTTCTTTCTTAATAATTCTATTATCTAAATTTTTTTTAACTTCTTCAAAAGCTAGCTTATTTTTAACCTGAGTTAACGAATCAACAAATACCTGCTTATTCAAATTAGAAATATTATCCTTCATATGAGATGATAATACTTTAAATGTTTTTGTTAATCTTCCAAGCTCATCATCCTTATCATATTTTAATTCATAATCAAAATTACCATTATCAATTTGTTCTGCAGCCTCAGTTAGCTGTTTTAAAGGCTTTGAGATTTTTCTTGTATAAAGCATTATAAATAATGAAGAAATTATTAAAACCTCAATAGAAACAATTATAATATTTAATATTAACGTTTGCCAATCTCCTTCAACCTCATTTTCAGGAACAGTTATATTTATTCTCATACCATTTAAAAGCTGTTCCCAGGCAGCTTCTTTAGCAATTCCATTATATTTATATTTATAAAAAGTCAAATCAGTTTTAGGTACATAAAGAGGTTCTACTAAGGTTGTAACATCAATATAAGGATGATATATAACCTTGCCCTCACTATCACTTAAAAAGGCATAACCATTTTCAAATACCTTAATTCTATTTACTTGATTTGCTAAAACTGTATAATCTATTTCAATACCAATAACACCGATAAATTGTCCTCTATAAATAACAGGCTCATTATAAGAAATTACTCTTTTATCCAAATTATCAGTTATATATGGGGCAATCCAAATTGGCTTTCTTTCATTTTTAGGTACTGTAAACCATACAAGCTTAGATGTATCTAAAGTATCATATTGAGTAATATCGGTAACTTCATGTTCTTTAAAGCCTGTTCCATCTAAATTTGTATACCAAAAGCCTTTAACATTTTCTGAAATTTCAGGATCAATTCTATAATAATATGTATATACACCATTTGTTTTATAAGCAATCGTTTCAAAATATAATCTTAAATCTTCCATATTTGATTCTAAGGAAGCATCATCTGTTCCTGTAAAATTAGCGTTTGCATATTTAGCTACATTATCAACTGATTTTTGAACGCTATCAAAATAATAATCTAAATTTCTTTTACCAGTTTCAGATATTAAAAGTAAAATTTGATCAGATTTTTTGGCTTCTGTGTTTCTAATAAAAAATACACTTAAGCTTGAAACAATTACAATTGTTAAAGCTACAACACAGATAGTTATAAAAGTTAATTTGGTTCTTAGTGATTTCATAAAATGTCACCTCGCATTCCATTTAAAAGTTTTGTTTCAATAAATTTATTTAAATTTTTAAAAAAATGTAGTTCTATTTGTTTTATTATATATTATAATAATTTATTATTCAATAAAATGAAGTTATATTTAAGCAAAATGTGAAACATTTTATAATTTTTCTTTCAAAAAATAGCTCCTATCTATAATACTAGATGGAAGCTATTCATTTTAATTTAAATATTTTTTTTCAAAATCAAGCATTGCTAAAGGCTTATCATAATAATATCCTTGAATATAATCCGCACCTATTTCCTTTAAATATTTAACGTATTCTAAAGTCTCTACACCTTCACAAACGACCTTCATATTCATACCTTTTACAAGCTTTGTCATGGTATCAATAATCATCTTTTCTTTTAAATTATCAATATCATTAAAGAATGCTTTATCGAATTTAATTGTATCAAAAGTCAATTGTGATAACGTTGATATATTTGAATTACCAGAGCCAAAATCATCCATAGAAACCTTATAGCCAACGCTATGAAGCTTATCAATAAAGTTTTCTATTGCAACATTATCTTTTGAATACATGCCTTCAGTTATTTCAATTTCAATATAGCATGGATTAACATTATAATTTTTCCTTATTTGTTCTAAAGTATTAAAATATAGTTCAAAATTTTTAATAGCTCTAGAAACATTTACTGAAATTGGAATTAATTTTTTATTCTCTTTTTCTAATCTTTTAATTAATATGCAGACATTTTCAAAAACCTTATAATCTAATTTAGCAATATAACCATTGTTTTCTAAAACAGGAATAAAATCATTAGGGAATATTATTTTTTCAAAATTATAATTCCATCTACTTAATGCCTCAGCACCTGCAATTTCACCTGTTACTGTTGAGATTTTAGGTTGTAAATATAATAAGAATTCATTTTTTTCCAAGGCTGTATCTATATGGCTTATAAGCATAGTTTTGAATTTATCATCAACAAGCATTTGCTCATTAAATTCTAAAAAATTAACCGTCGAATTTGCCTTTTTTCTTGCAGCAATAGCTCTTTCAACTAAATCTTCTAAACTTAATTTAGTATCAACATCTGAAATAATATATCCAGCTCTCATTACCGCCTTTTCGCCTTCTTGGCCATTAACACTTTCAATAGCATTTAAAACATTATTAAATATGCTTTTTGCTTTATCCAAATTATCATTTGGAATAAATAAAGTAAATCTATTTTCATAGCTTCTACAGTAAATAATACCTTCTGTTTCTAAGCCCATTAAGCTTTCTGAAATAGCTTTTAGGATTTCTTTTAATACCTTTATACCTACAATACTGAATAATGTAGAAAATTTCATTATACCTAAATCTAAAATGATAAATTTTTTTATTTTTTTATTTTCCGAAGCTTTAACTAATGTATTAGATACATCTTCATACCATCTATGGAAATTAAATAAATTTGTTTCTTGATCAAAATACATTTGCTTATAATGAATATATGTATCATATTCTTTATTGTATTTAATTGAAATAATTTTGGCTAATAAATTTAAAGCCATTATATTTTCTTTTTGCCAAATTCTTGTATGTGATGTCATTTCAAATTTAATTAATCCGAAATGACGATCATCCATCCTTAATTCAGTTGCTAAAAGAGCGTAAGTGTGTGATTTTTTTAAGCACTCCTTTATTTTTTCATTTTTAACATTTTTTATATCATTAGAAATGAATAAATTTGAAATACCTAATATTTTTCTTGCCTCAATTATTTCTTCATTTGTAGGATTATATTCACCTAATTTAGGAGTTCTTGGGTTATTCCATTGTTTTAAATCTTTAATCGCAGCACCTGTCTTATCATATTCGATAAGAGTAATTCTATCTAACATAAAAAACGTACCGATTAAATTTAATGATTCAATAATTCTTCTTCCAAAATTAAGATTTGAATTTAATACCTCAATTACAGCAGCTATACCAGAATAATTAGCTGTTGTAGATTCTTCGTAATGTATTTTATTGATTCTATCAACTTTATCAACAGGTCCACATTTTTCTTCAAAATAAATAATAAAGCAATCCCTAGATTTTTTCTTTCCTCTTTCTAAAGCTTTTAATGCTTTATTATATAAAATAACAAAATCATCACTATCAACAAAGGCTCTTGAACAACCTATAGTAATAGAAATTCTATCTTCAAGATTAATTACTTTATTGATATTATCCTTTAATGCTTCTTTCATCATCAAAAGATAATTTCTAACCTCATCATAATTTTTAGCATCAGTTTTATAATAAAAGGCAAATGAATCTCCACCTACTCTTGAAACCATACCATCTGTTTTTAAAATAGCTTTAATTGTTGAAGCAAGCTCAATTAAAACAATATCACCTAAAACATTACCATTTTTTTGATTGAAATTATTAAAATTATCAATATCAACTATACCTAAAATAAATGATTCATTTTCATCAATTAAAGCATTTGCATTATTCTTTAATTTTTCTAGTGAAATACATTTTGTTAATTCATCATTTGAAACTGGTCCTTTATTTTTACCTTTAAATATAACTATAAATAGATTATCATCATCTATTAACCCGCCTCTAAAACGGAATTTAACAGGTCCAGTTTGATCTTTAAAAATAAAAGGAATATCAAATTGTTTATCATCAAAAATATTTTCTTTTATATTTTCTATAACAACATTAAAATCCATTTTAACGTCAAAAAAATCCTCAACAAAGGAACAAAAATCATCTTGGCTATAATTTTTCTTTTCTATAAATTTTTCTTCTTCATAATATAAAATATCAGTGATTATAGAACTCTTAAGATTATAGCTTATTACTATAGAATTATCATTTTTGATAAATAGCTTTAACGCCTCTAATGTATTCATAGAATCTCTCCTCTTTGTAAATAAAAAAAGAGAAACTTATGTTTCTAAAGGTTCTTTTTCATATTAATTTAGTAATCCCTGTTTCTATATTAATTTTAAATAAAATTAGGTGTTTTGTCAAATTGAATAAATAATAATGGTACATAAATCAAAAAAAAGCGGAAAATCCGCTTTTAATTAGTTAATTTTGCCAAATAATATCCTTAATTTTAGCTGATAAAATGCCTAAAGCTACATCATGCTTATCATTATTTGGAATAATAATATCTGCAAATCTCTTACATGGCTCTACATATAAATCATGCATAGGCTTTACAGTTGCTAAATATTGTTCAACAACCTCATCAAGAGTTCTTCCACGCTCTTTGATATCTCTTTTTAATCTTCTTATAAATCTAATATCAGGTTCTGATTCAACAAAGATTTTAATATCAGCTAAATTTCTAATATCATTATCATACATTGATAATATACCTTCAACAATTATAACCTTAGATGGTCTAATTAATATTTTATTATTTGAACGATTATGAACTGTAAAGTCATATGAAGGAGAATATATTATATTTCCTTCTATTAAAGATTTTAAATCAGTCTTTAATAAATCTAAATCAAAAGAATTTGGATGATCATAATTTATCTTTTTTCTTTCTTCTAAAGAAATATCATCTCTTCTTTTATAATAATTATCCATTAAAACAACTGAAATATCATTTGAATTAAAATAGCTTGTTATTTCACTTACAACAGTTGTTTTTCCTGATGCTGTACCACCAGCAACTAAAATTAAAATAGGTTTTTCCATGACTTTACTCCTTCTCAATAAAATTTACAATATTTAAGCTATTAAGGTATTTATTATTTTTAAGGCTTGAACCATATACATTAATTGTTTTTAGCATAACACATTCATAAAATACATCAGTTCCAAATGTTTTACAGCTTGAAGGAATGCTTATTTTTTCAAAAGATGTTTGAGCAAAAGCCATATCAGATACAATTACTGTATTTTCTAAATTAACTTCCTTTAAGCTTATACATTTATAAAATGCTGAAGCTCCTATATTATCTGCCCCAATATTTAAAGATGTTAAAGAGCTGCAATATGAAAAAGCATTTCTTTCAATTTCAATAACATTTTCTAAATTGATTGTAGTTAAATTATTGCAATCAAAAAATGCTCTTCTTGCGATTAGCTCTATAGTTTCTGGTAATTTAATTTCCTTTAAATTTTTATGCTCAGAAAAAGCATTTTCTCCAATTCCAACTACAGGCTTATTTTTATATGTATCTTTAATTTCATAATATTGGGCATTACCAATAGCCTTAGTTACAATATAACCTTTATAGTAATCATTATATTGATATTCTAAACGTGGAACATTAGTTACTAATATAATAATTGCAGATATTAAAACCAAGGCTGGTAATATAATTAATTTTAAATATTTTTTCATTATTCTTCTTCCATGCTCTTATATTGTAATTCATAAAGGTTATAATATAAGCCTTTTTTAGCTAAAAGCTCTTGATGGTTACCCATCTCTTTAATTTCACCTTTACTTAAAACAACAATCTTATCAGCATGTTGAATAGTAGAAAGTCTATGGGCAACAACAAGCATTGTACCAATATTTTTCATCTTTTCTAAAGATTCTTGAATTAAAACTTCTGTTTCAGTATCAATATTAGCTGTTGCTTCATCTAAAATTAATACCTGAGGTTTAGCAAGAACAGTTCTTGCAAAGCTTAATAATTGACGTTGACCTTGGCTAAAGTTTTCACCACGCTCAATTACTTGTTCTTCAAGCTTATTAGGAAGCTTTTCAATAAATGGATATGCATTAACATATTTAGCACTTTCTATTACATCCTCGTCTGTATATGATGTATCATGAAGTGTAATATTGTCTTTTATTGAGCCACTAAATAAGAATACATCTTGCATCATTTGACCAATAGCACGTCTTAAAGACTTAATTTTAATTTTAGAAATATCTACATCATCAATTAAAATTTGACCTTGCTGTATTTCATAATTTCTTACAATTAAGCTTAAAATTGTTGTTTTACCAGCACCTGTTGCACCAACAAATGCACATGTTTCCTTTGGATTAACTGTAAATGAAACATCCTTTAAAATCCAATCAATTCCATTATAGGCAAACCAAACATGTCTAAATTCAATTTTACCTTTAAAATTTTCAATTTCAATAGCATCTTCGCTATCTCTTACTTCTGGTTCTACATCCATTAAATTAAATAGTCTTTCAGATGCTGTAAATGCCTTTTGTAGACCATTTAATTGGTCAGCAAGATTTTGAATTGGGTTAAAGAATTTAGATAAATATAAATAGAATGCTACAACAGCTCCACCAGATAAACCAAATTTAAATCCTAAATAAAGACAAGCTGCAACAGATAAAATATAAATTAATGTTACAAATGGTCTATATAAGCCAAAGCATAAAATAACTTGGAATCTAGCTTTTCTAATTGCTTCATTTTTTACTTTAAATTCTTCATCCTTAAATTCCTCTTGGTTAAAAATTTGAGTGATTTTCATACCAGATAAATTTTCATTTAGATATGTATTCATATCTGAAATAGTTTTTCTTTCTTTTCTAAAAATATTACCAACAACCTTAGAAAATAAGAAAGATGTAATTGCAATAATTACAACAGGAATTAAAGCAAATAATGATAATTTGATATTTAAATATAACATGAATGCATAAACACCAACTATATATAAAATGTTTTTCAAAACATTTACTAATAAATTAGTGAATAAATCACTCATTGATTGAGTATAGTTTGCAACTCTTGTAACAAGTGAACCAACTGGCATTTCAGTAAATTGATTTAAGCTCATGTTTGTGATGTGTGTAAATACATCCATTCTAAGCTTTAAGACAATTCTTTGACCTGCCTTTTGTAAAATCATTGATTCAAAATATATTAATACCATACTTGTAATTGATATTAATAAATAAATTGTAGAATTAATAAATATATAATTTAGATTTAATTTTTCACTTTGTAAATTTTCAATAATACCTTGAAGTACAATAGGTAAATATAAATCTAAAAATACATTTAAAAATAGTAATAATAAAGCTAAAACAAATGATAACCATTCAGGCTTTATATAAACAAAAGTTCTTTTAAATAAGATATTTAAAGGTATTTTTTTATCGCCCTTTAATTTCATTAAATCGTCTTGCATTAGTTTTTACCTCCTTCTACTTCTTTTTCTAATTCTTGAAGGTAAACCATTTTTTTATAAGTTGGAGAAATATTTAAAAGATTTTTAGGAGTATCAAATGCTTCAACCTCTCCATCCTTTAATACTAAAATTTTATCCAACTTAGAAACAGTTGAAACACGGGATGCAATAACAATTGTTGTTTTACCCTTTCTTTGTTCATGGATATTTTGTAAAATAGTTTCTTCAGTTTTAACATCTACTGCAGATACTGAATCATCCATAATCATTATAGGAGAATCCTTTAAATAAGCTCTTGCAATGGCAATTCTTTGTTTTTGGCCACCAGAAAGCGTTACTCCACGTTCACCTGATAAAGTATCATATCCATTCTTAAAATCAGCTATATTGTCATGTACATCAGCAAATTTAGCTGCATTTTCAATTTTAACACGATCAATTGCTCTATCTGAAAAAGCAATATTATTATAAATCTTATCGCTAAATAAGAAATTATCCTGAGGAACATATGCAATTGCATTTCTAATTGATTTAATATCACAATCCATTAAATCATGTCCATCAATAAATATTTCACCCTTACCTACGTTATATAATCTTAAAAGTGAATTAACTAATGTAGTTTTACCACAACCAATTTTACCAACAATACCAATTGATTCTCCAGCCTTAATTTCAAATGTAACATCCTTAAGTGAATTATTACCTGCCTGAGCATCTGGATATTTGAATGTAAAATTCTTAAAACTAATATTACCCTTAACATTTTCTAATACATAAGGATTTTCTGGATTTTTAATATCCTCAGGAGCATCTAAGAAATTAACAACTCTTCTAAGTGATGCTTTAGCTCTACTACGTAAGGCAACAGTTGCACCCATAGCAATCATTGGCCATACTAATAGATCAAAATATGAAATAAATGTAACAAGCTTACCTGCATCTAAATTAACAACATGTCCAAATATATTCATAGGATTACCAGTTACGCATGAATATACAGCATAACCACCAATCATTAAAATCATTGACATGATTGCTGCAATAATTATTTCAATTAATACATCAAAAATTACAGAAACACGAGCAAATGATACATTTGTATCCTTATTCTTTTTAGCAATTTTTGCAAAAGCATGAATTTGAGCAGTTTCCTTTACAAAGGCTTTAATTACTCTAATACCTGTAAATGTTTCTTGAGTATAATCATATAAGCTATCAAAGCATTCTTGACGTTCAGTCCATTTTTTAGACATGAATTTTTCAATTAAAAAGCCCCAAACAATAATTAAAATCATAGGAATAAATGAAATTAAAGCTAAAATATAATCTAATTGAATCATTTTAACAATAACTAATATTCCTAAAAATAAAGCATCAACAAGCTGAACTGTACCAAATCCACAATATTCTTCTATTGTCTCTAAATCTGATGTAAACCAGCTCATAATTGAACCAACTTTATTCTCATGATAATATTTTTGACTTAGCTTTTCACTTTTTAAAAACATATCATGACGAAGACTACTTTCAATTCTTCCTGATGCATTAAATAAAGTAAATCTCCAAAGCATTCTTCCTAAAAACATTACTCCAGCAACAATTAATAATGAAACTGCAATTTTAGTAACATTTTCTAATGCTTTGTTATATTCTATTAAACCATTAGTTTCATCTTTAATAATACTTACAATATTACCTAAAAACTCTGGTATAAAAGTCTGAGCATAATCAACGGCTATAAGCGAAGCTATACCTAGAATGTACAAAAATATATAACGTAAATAATATTTACGCATATGTCTTTCAAATACCATACTATACAAGTCCTTTCATATCGAGAGGAAGTTCTTTTTCAACAACAATATTTTTCTTAGTTACAGGATGAATAAAGCTTAATTTAAAGCTATGTAATGCAACTCGATCAATCAAATTAGATTTTTTTCCATATAATGTATCCCCTAATAAAGGATGACCAATAGATGCCATATGTACTCTAATTTGATGTGTTCTTCCTGTTTCAAGCAATAATTTTACAAGGCTATACCCCTCATAATTCTTTATCACCTCGTAATTTGTTATTGCCTCTTTTCCTGTTTTAGATATTATAAACTTTTTACTATCGTGGCGATTTTTACCAATACTTTTATTAATCTTCCCACTTTTTTCTTTGAAGTTTCCTTCTACTAAAGCTAAATAATATCTATTTATTTGATGATTTTCTATAAAGTGATTCATATAAGCAAATGATAATGAATCCTTTACATAAATAATTAATCCAGTAGTATCAAAATCCAATCTATGAGCAAATCTAACACATAAATTAAGTCCATTATCACAATAATATTTTGCAACTCGGTTTGATAATGTATTTAATTTTTTCTTGTCATCATCATGAATAATAATACCCTTTGGTTTATTAATTATTAATAAATAATCATCTTCATAAACTACATCAACTGATAATTTATCAATTGCGTAATCTATTTCTTGAGCTTCATCGATTTCTAATAAATCATTTTCTTCTAAAATAGAATTTTCTTTTGCTAAAACTCCATTTATTTTAATTCTTTTTTCTAAAAACAAAGTATAAATTTTAGATTTAGAAATAAAATATGAATTTAAATAATCCCTTAAAGAAATCTTTTTATCAATTTTATACTTAAAGATCATATTCTAAATACTTTGTTTCAATTAATCCTACATATCCATTCTTTTTAATTACACTATAAGGTTTTGCCCTTTTAACAATAGATACAACATCACCTTTTATAACAGATAAGAATGTATTTGATCCTTCATAACAATAAAATTTACCATTATCTTCAAATACGTTTGCGCTTTGAACCCACATACGTATTTTAGTTCTTAAATCTTTAACATAATAAAAGTCTAAATCTTTTTCATAAATTTCTACTTCATTTTGAGTACCAAAAGTAAAATTAACTTTATTTTCTGGTTCATCATATGAAACTGTATAATTCATAACATGCTTTTCATAATGGTCAACATACATATAGCTAAATTTCATTGATTCTAAATTATCTAGCATTAAAAAATTAATTTGACCACCCTTAACTAAATGGTTTCCACCATCAATGGAAAATATTTTTTTCTTAAAATCTAAAATAGGATTTTGACAAGCTACATCACTTCTATAATTTCTTGTTGGATAGTGCCCAACAATAGTTAAAAGCTTTTGAGGATTTGCCTTATTATAATAATTATCATATTTCAAAAGTGGTAAAGAATAATCAGGTATATTTTCAATATCATCTATACCGCCATGAACTAAAACAATTTTATTGTTAATAATTATTATATCATCTAGTGAATCCATAAATTCATATAAATCACTATATTTATCTTGAATCTTAGAAACAAAATCATCAATATCCATATCCTTACCTAATGGATAACGCATTTCTAATGCCATATCATTTATAATTGATCTTTGTCTTACTAATGTGTAATATAAAAAATCCTTATGTGCTTCTTTAGGTAAAATGAATCTTAAAACCTCATCACAATTACCACTCATACAAAATACATTATCTTTCTTATTTAATTCCATAAAATATCTTGCAGTTTTAAGATTATATGTTAAATCACCTTTTTCATACATATCACCAATAACAAAAAGGTAATCATTGTCATTAAAATTTATTTCTTCTAAGCCTTCTTTAAAGGTAATAAGATCTCCATGCATATCAGAAACAAAAATAAGACGTCTATTAAGATCTAAATTTAATCTTCTAATCTTGGTTTTCTTCTTTAAGTCGATCATGTAAAATCCTCTCCTTTAACGAAAATTCACATCCACAATAATTTTGTCTATATAAGCAATACTCTTCTGAAATTTTAATTGAATCTAAATATCCATTTTCCTTTTTAAAATTTGAATATAGATATTTTACTCCATATTTTTTTTCAAGTTCATAGCCTATTTCATTTACCCAATTTGAATTTTTATATGGAGATAATGATAAAGTTGTTGTAAAGAATTCAAAGCCTAATTTTTTAGCCATTATAACAGACTTTTCCATTCTAAGCTTATAACATTCATAACAGCGAATACTTCTTTCTCCTAATTCTTCTTTTCCTTTAACTGCGTTATAGTAATCTAAAGGTTTATATCCATCTTCTATAA
>JAFXUP010000105.1 GCA_017524905.1 Acholeplasmatales bacterium
GAATTGATGAATCTAGTTTAACTGGTGAGAGTGATTTAATGAGGAAAGAAACTTTAGAAAATTGTGTTAAAAATAAGGAAAAGTATAAAGAAAAAAAATTACCTTCACCTATGGTTTTTTCAGGTACTACTGTTAAAGAAGGTTCAGGATGGATGCTTGTTTTAGCTGTTGGGAAAAATTCAGCAGCTGGTAAAATAAGAGAACATGTTATGCAGAATAAAAATGATGAAGAAAGTAATCAAACACCTCTTGAAATTAAATTAGGTGATATTGCTGAAGATATTGGTACTTTTGGTTTATGGTCTGCTATTCTTACTTTTATTGCTTTATTATTTAAATTATTTTATTCAAAATATGTTCAAATGGAATATAGAAATGAACAAATGGAAAATTTTATTCAGGATAAATTTGTAAATGGAACTTATGATAATACAACAAGTGAAAAAATTAAAAATGAAACTTATTATCTTATTGAAAATAATTCTGTTTGGAGTGATATTTGGAAGGATATTTTTCAAAGCATTGTATTATGTATTACAATAATTGTAGTTGCTATTCCTGAAGGTTTACCACTTGCTGTTACATTATCTTTATCTTTTAGTGTTAAAAAAATGATGGATGATAATAATTTAGTTAGACATATGCCAGCTTGTGAAACTATGGGTGGTGCTAATTTTATTTGTACTGATAAAACTGGTACTTTAACAAGGAATAAAATGCATGTTGTTACTATTTTTAATAATTCTACTGAAGTTGATGTTAATAGTATTGATTCTGAACATAAAGAACATTATTCTCATAAATTTACTGATGCATATTATAAACTTTTTAAAGATGCTTTAGTTAATAATATTGATGTTGAATTAGATAATAATGGTAATATTATTATGGAAAGTTCATCTAAAACTGATTTTGCTTTCTATGATCTTCTTCGTGGTTTTAGTGAAAATTTATTTAGGGTTTATGAAAGGATTGATCGTTTAGGTTTTCATTCAGATAGAAAGAAAATGTCTACAATAGTAAAACGTGATGATGGAAAATATTATATATATATGAAAGGGGCTCCAGAAGTGATATTAAACTCATGTAATAATTATTTAAAACCAACAGGTGATTCCGTTGCTCAAATAACAAATGCAGAATTAAAAAAATTTGATGAAATGACAAAAAAATTTTCATCATTAACCCTCCGTAACTTAGCTATAGCAATGAAAGAAGTATCTTTTGAAGAAGTAAAAGCATATAAAGAATCAAAAGCAAATACCTCACATTTAAATTATGAAATAGAAAAAGAAAACTTTACCTTAATAGCAATAGCAGCAATAAACGATGCTCTTCGTCCAGGAGTACCTAATAGTGTAGCATTATGTCATGCAGCATACGTTCGTGTAATAATGATAACAGGAGATGATGTTAGAATAGCAGAAGCAATAGCACGTAATGCAGGAATAATAGACAGTAGAGAAAATTACCTTTCTTTAACTGGAAATGAATTCTTTACTCGAATTGGTGGTATTGCTTGTAAGACTTGTACTATGGATACTTCAAAATGTGTTTGTCCTAAAACTATTGGTCAAGCTAGATTGAAATATGGTGATGATAAAGATGATGAATTTTTAGAAAGTAAATTAAAGAAAGAGAAAGTTCATAATATGGTTGAATTTCAAAGAATTATTCCTAATTTAAGAGTTATTGCAAGAGCTAGAGCAATTGATAAATATGCTTTAGTTTTAGGTTTAAGAGAATTAGACAATGTTGTTGCAGTTACTGGTGATGGAACTAATGATACTTCTGCTTTATCAAAAGCTGATGTTGGTTTTGCTATGGGAAAAACAGGTACTGATGTAGCAAGAGATGCAGCTGATATTATTATATTAGATGATAATTTTAATTCAATTGTTCATGCTATTAAATGGGGAAGAAATATATTTGATAATATAAGAAAATTTATACAATTTCAACTTTCTGTTAATTTTTCTGCTGTTTTATTAGTTTTTGTATCATCTTGTATTGGTAGTGAATCACCTATAACTGCAATTCAAATGCTTTGGATAAATTTAATTATGGATTCATTAGGTTCACTTGCTTTATCAACTGAGGATCC
>JAFXUP010000106.1 GCA_017524905.1 Acholeplasmatales bacterium
ATTTATCAACAGAAAAATCATTATTATAAACTGTCCAATAATTATTATTCGTTTCTTCAATTTCTTTATATAGTGAAGACCTTATTCCTTTACCAAAAAATTCTACTTCATTTTGGTTATTATGACTATAAAGTATACTTATATCAAGAGGCATTCTTCCAATTTGAAGTGTTAATGGAGACAAAATAAAAAGATTTTTATTAACACTTGATAAATTAATCTTTATAGTTAATCCACCAACACTAAAATCTAAAAACGAATTATATTCTTTCAAACCCACATTTCCCACTTTTATATCCCTGTCTTTCTTTATTTTTTTAATGATTTTAATACATTTTTTATTATAAAATATATAATATTATTTGTAAATAATTGAAAAAAGAAATTAAGGCTCACAAATGTGAGCCTTAAATAGTTTATCTAAATATATTATTTAATGATTTCTTCTGTTTCAGCATCAAATAAATGACAATGATGCATATTGAAAGCAAGCTTTAATGGTTGACCAGGAGCTAAATCGTCTCTTGCGTTAACAGATGCGATAATAGCGTCACCATCAACTGATGTATAGATGTTTGTTTCAGCACCTAATAATTCTGATAATTCAACTGTAACATCAACAACTGATTGTGGATAAGCTTCAATAACAGCCTTCTTATCAGTGATATCTTCTGGTCTAATACCGAAGATGATTTCTCTATTTTCATATCCTTTTTCTCTAGCTTCTGCAAGCTTTTCTTCAGGAATACGAATCTTATAGTTACCCTTAGATGAAATGAATTCACCCTTATCAGTTAACATACCATGAATGAAGTTCATAGGAGGTGTTCCAATGAATCCACCTACGAATACGTTAGCAGGTGTGTTGTAAACTTCTTTTGGAGTACCAACTTGTTGAATACGACCATCTCTCATAACAACGATTCTTGATGCCATTGTCATAGCTTCGATTTGGTCATGTGTTACGTAAATTGAAGTACAACCTAATCTCTTATGTAACTTAGTTAACTCACCACGCATTGTAACACGTAGCTTAGCATCTAGGTTAGATAGAGGTTCGTCTAGTAAGAATACATTAGCATGTTGAACGATAGCACGACCTAATGCAACACGTTGACATTGACCACCTGATAATTGTCTTGGGAATCTTGATAAGAATGCCTCAAGACCTAAAATCTTAGCTGCTTCTGCAACACGTTGAGCAATTTCTTCTCTTTCCATACGACGTAATTGTAAAGAGAAAGCCATGTTATTATAAACTGTCATATGTGGATATAAGGCATATGATTGGAAAACCATTGCGATACCACGATCCTTAGGGCTTACATTGTTCATTAATTCGCCATCGATATATAATTCACCTGAAGAAATATCTTCAAGACCAGCAATCATACGTAATGTAGTTGACTTACCACATCCAGAAGGTCCTACGAAAATGATAAATTCCTTATCAGCGATTTCTAGGTTGAAATCGAAAACGGCTTGAACACCATTAGGATAAATCTTATTAATATTTTTTAAACTTAATGTTGCCATTATTTAAAATCCTCCATTTTTAATTCTAAAGCAATTATATAACAGAAAACGTTTTTTTTAAATGTGCAATATGCACAAAAATTTTATTTAATTAAGCTATAAATTATATATGCATCCTTAAAACATCTTAGATCAAATCCAGATGTTTCCTTTAATTTATCAAGATTATAAATTAAAGTATTTCTATGTAAAAACATCTTCTTTGCAGCTTTACTAACATTTAAATCGTAATTAAGATATTCATTAATAAAATCACTATTAATTCTTGAGCCTCTAACAATTAAATCAAAGGCTTCCTTTTTATTAATATTATTTATTTCATTTATTAATAAATCCTTTAATGTATAAAACCCAGTATTATATTTATTAAATAAATCTTTAACTAAATTCAATTCATCTAAGGCATCCTTAACGATTGTTGTATAGCAAAATACGTTAATCATATCATTTGATAAGCTTAATATAATTGATTCTATATCTTTAATATTTTCATAATTATGCTTAAAGATAAGGTAATCAGGCTTTTCAATCACTTCAATGTCAAAACCAATAAGTTCTTTGAACAATAAAGTAATTGTATCCTTATATGAACTTTTAATTTTAACAACAGTGTATGACATAAAATCACCTAAATTATTTTATATTTATCCTCATCATCATTTGAGCTATTAGCATCTTCTTGATTATCATCAACCTCATGCCAATCAGCATCTATATTATTATCATTATAATTATTATAATCATCATTTGAATCATTGTTTAAATTACTATTAAAATCATTATTTAAATCTTCATTAACATTTTCATTATTAGTATTATTAGCATTTGGATTTACACCAAATCTAGATATATATTCAGGCTTATAGCATAAATGAGTACCAGATATTATATCAACAATACTTCTATTTTTAACAGCAACACAAATAAGTGAAATAATAACACCTATTCCTCCAAATAAGGCATAGAATATTAATGTTCCAACAATTTCTCTTAAAATGAAATTCTTAGCCTTAGCTTCTTCGCCATTCTTATCTAATAAAACTAAATGGAATAAGAATCTTCCTAATGTTTGGCCCTTCCAAAAAATAGGAAGAAGAACTAAGAAAACTACAATGAATATAGCTAAAACCAATAAGCTAAATAATCTATCTACTAAAGAATGAATTGCATATTGAGATAAATAATATGCTAAATTAGCTTCACTTCCACCGCCTTGAGCCATATTAAAAAGCTCATTAACAAATAATTGATAATAAGAATCAGCAGTTGATGTATCAATACTTAAGGCAGCAAATATACCGGAAAATACAAAAGATGCAACAATAGATAATAATACAAAATCAATTAAATAAACTAAAAATCTATGAAACTTTCCTGCATAAAAAAATGTCATATAATCTCCTATCCGATTGAATCAACCATTTCAAGTTTAATCAATCTATTTAATTCAACAGCATACTCCATTGGTAACTCTCTTGAGAAAGGTTCAATAAAGCCCATAACAATCATTTCAGTTGCTTCAGCTTCAGTTAATCCTCTACTCATTAAATAGAATAATTCCTCTTCATTAACCTTAGATACAGTTGCTTCATGTTCAATATACATATCGCCATTTTTACCAACATTAGATGGAATTGTATCTGATGTTGATTTATCATCTAAGATTAAAGTATCACATTCAACGTGAGCTCTTGCACCTAAGGCAGACTTTCCACAAGAAACTAAGCCACGGTAATTAACCTTACCACCACTTCTACAAATACTCTTTGAAATAATTGTTGAAGTAGAATTTTCTCCTAAATGAATCATCTTAGCACCTGCATCCTGTAATTGACCTTCTGATGCAAAGGCAATTGAAATACAAGTTCCTTTTGAACCCTTACCCTTTAATACACAGCAAGGATATTTCATATTTAATCCAGAACCAACATTACCATCAATCCATTCCATATGGCCACCATCATCAACCAATGTTCTTTTTGTAACTAGGTTAACAATATTATTTGACCAGTTTTGAATTGTTGAATAACGACAATGTGCATTCTTTCCAACAAAGATTTCAACTACTGCAGCATGTAATGAATCCTTTGAATATAAAGGAGCTGTACATCCTTCTACATAATGAATATCAGCACCATCATCAACAATAATTAGTGTTCTTTCAAATTGACCCATTCTTTCAGAATTAATTCTAAAATAAGATTGAACAGGCTTTGATAATTTAACACCTTTTGGAACATATATAAATGAACCACCACTCCATACAGCACTATTTAAGGCTGCATATTTATTATCAGTTGGTGGAACAAGAGTTCCAAAATATTTTTTAAAGATTTCAGGATGTTCTCTTAATCCAGTATCAGTATCTGTAAAGATAACACCTTGATCTTCTAATTCCTTCATATTATTATGATATACAACCTCTGATTCAAATTGTGATGATGTACCAGCTAAATATTTTCTTTCTGCCTCAGGAATACCTAATTTATCAAAAGTATCCTTAATAGCCTCAGGTACTTCATCCCAGTTATTTTCAACACGCTCAGATGATTTTATATAATATGTATAATCATTAAAATTAATACCTGATAAATCAGGACCCCATTTAGGGTTATCAATACTTAAAAAGTTTTGATAAGCTTTAAGTCTAAATTCAAGCATCCATTCAGGTTCATTTTTAGCTTTAGAAATAAATCTAATAACATCCTCATTTAAACCTTTACCAGAAGTTAAAACATTTTTAGCATCAGTTCTAAAGCCATATTTATAATCGCCAACAATTTGGTTAGCTTCATTCTTACTTGACATTAGCTTCCACCTCATCTATAGCTTTTTCAATTGCTTTCCAGGCAAGTGTTGCACACTTAATACGTGCAGGGAAGCTTCTTACACCCATATAGGCAATAGCTTCACCAAGGCCTTCTTCATCAATATCATCATTTCCCTTAACCATTTCATAGAAATCGTTAATTAAAGCCTTAGCCTCTTCTACTGTATGACCAATTAAAACCTCAGTCATAACAGATGCTGAAGACATTGAAATAGAACAGCCATGTCCGTCCTGATGAATATCAGCTATCTTTCCATCTTTAATTTTTAATTCAACGTTCATATCATCACCACATGATGGGTTATTTAAATGAACGAAATGGAATTCATCACTTTTTGTTAAACCCTTATTCTTAGGATTCTTATAATTATCCATAATAACGGTTCTATATAAAGTATTTAAATCCATTAATAATCCCTCCTAAAAGCTACCAAAGAATTCTTTAGCATCCTTTACAGCTTTAATAAATTTATAAACATCCTCTTCAGTATTATAAAAATAAAATGAAGCTCTTACTGTACCAATTGTTTTTAACCAAGAAGTTATTAATTGAGCACAGTGATGTCCAGCTCTAATACATACATCATTATTATCAAATACTGATGCAGCATCATGAGGATGAACACCTTCTAAATTAAATGAAACAATTCCTGTTTCACAAGTTTTATTATAAATAATTACTCCATCAATTTTTGAAAGCTCACTTATAGCTAGCTTTCTTAATTTATTTTCTTGAGCAATTATATTATCAAATCCAATAGATTCAATAAATTGACATGCCCGTGCAAGACCAATTGCACCAGCAATAATAGGTGTACCTGCTTCAAATTTATAAGGTGATGCCTTATAAGTTTGAGATTTAGTTGTAACAGTATCAGCCATATCTCCACCAAATTCAATAGGTGGCATTTTTTCTAATAAATCTAGCTTACCATATAAAACACCAATTCCAGTTGGACCACAAAGCTTATGGCCAGAAAAAGATAAGAAATCACAATCTAAATCCTTAACATCAACCTTCATATGAGGTACTGCTTGAGCACCATCTAAAGAAACAATTGCACCCTTTTCATGAGCAAGCTTAATGATTTCTTTAATAGGTGTTATATATCCCATAACATTTGAAACATAAGTTATCGCAACAACCTTAGTCTTATCTGTTAAAACACTCTTGAATGCTTCAACAGTAATTCTTCCTTCTTCATTTAAAGGAACATATTTTAAGGTTGCACCAGTTTTTTGGCATACATTAAACCAAGGCATATTGCTTGAATGATGTTCAAGCTCTGTTGTGATAACCTCATCACCAGGCTTTAAATTATTTAAGCCATAGCTTGAAGCTACTAAATTTAATGATGCTGATGCACCTCTTGTAAATACTGTTTCTTCGAATTTAGCATTTATAAAATTTGCAATAGTTTGTCTTGCTTGTTCATATTTATCAGTTGCTTCATAGCTTAAACGATAAACGCCTCTATGAACATTTACACCCTCTTTTGTGTAATAATCATTAACTGCATTAATTACACAATCAGGCTTTAAAGCCATTGCCGCACTATCTAAATAAGCTAAATTAGGCTCGTTTCTAAAAACAGGAAAGCAAGCTCTAATCTTACCTAAATCCATATTAATTACCTCTCAATAAGGTTCAAAACCTTTTCTTCAATTTGCTTTTTTAAAGATTCTAAAGGAATTGAATCAATATAAGGTCTAATCATACCTTGAAGCATTAAAGTAAATGCTTCATTTTTTGATAATCCTCTACTCATTAAATAAAATAAATCTTCATCATTAATCTTACCAATTGCTGCACCATGGTTAGCGAAGCAATCATATTCATCAATTAATAAGATTGGGTTAGCAGTAATATTAGATTCATCATCCATAATTACTCCTCTTGAAATTTGAGAAGCCTTACTAGCTCTCATTCCCTTTTGAATTTTACCAGTTACATCAAATAATAAATCTCCACCATTTAACGCAACACCAACATTTTCAATATTTGAAAAAGTCTTTTGAGCTAAATGATCTGCGTAAAACGAAATTTGCGATTTAACCTTATTTGAAAATGATAAAACCTTAGCATTAAATGTTGCATTTTCATCTAATAATGAAACATTAATTTTTTCATTTGTTTTAGCTAAATTAATTTCAATCATATTAATTTCGCCTTTTACATTAAATGTTCTTTTTGAATCATTACTATTTAAAACATAATAATTAACACTTGCACCATTTAAAACATTAATTTTTACATCTTTATTTTTAGTATTATCTAAAATGTATGCATTAACGCCTTCATAAATTGTTATTTCTTGGCTATCATTAATTTCATACATAACATCTTCAGTTTTATTAATTATGCTTCCTTGACCCAAGCTAGAAGCTAAAACAATAGTTCTATCAGCCATTATTTATTACTTGTATTTCTAGCACAAGAGCCTAATAATACATGAGTTTTCTTTTCTTGGTCTGGGTCGATATCAATACCAAGTTCTTCTCTAACCCAATCATAGCCCTCACGGTCAATCTTTTCGATTAATTCCTTACCACCAGTTTTTACAATCTTACCATTAATCATAACATGTACAAAATCTGGTTTAATATAATCTAATAATCTTTCATAGTGAGTAATTAATAATACACCTAGATTTTCATCTACCATATTATAAACATTTTCACCAACAATTCTTAATGCATCAACATCAAGACC
The DNA here is from genome assembly GCA_017524905.1 of Acholeplasmatales bacterium. Lineage (GTDB taxonomy): Bacteria > Bacillota_I > Bacilli_A > Acholeplasmatales > Anaeroplasmataceae > Anaeroplasma. Next base: position 7,080 of record JAFXUP010000106.1, read on the forward strand.
TGAATCAATTTCATCTAAGATTGCAAACTTAGGCTTAAGCATTTTCATTTGAAGAATTTCATTTCTCTTCTTTTCTCCACCAGAGAATCCTTCATTTAAATATCTATGAGCTAAATCATCAGGCATCTTTAAATCCTTACATGCCTTTTCATATTCACTAATAAATTTAAAAATTGTTACATTCTTACCAGTTGTTGCCTTCATAGCAGTTCTAATAAAATCACTATTTGTAACGCCAGGTACCTCAACTGGATTTTGATAAGCTAAGAAAAGACCAGCTCTAGCCCTTTCATCAACTTCCATATCTAAAATTGATTTACCATCTAAAGTGATATCGCCACCTGTAACTTGGTATCTTCTTTGACCCATAATAACAGATGATAATGTTGATTTACCTGTACCATTAGGCCCCATAATCGCATGAATCTCACCAGTCTTAATTTCTAAATCAACACCCTTTAAGATATCCTTTTCTTCGACTTTCGCCATTAAATTAGTAACTTTTAAAACATTACTCATTTTAAAATCACTCTCACTTCTTACTAAATTTCTTACTATAATACATTCTATGCATTGTTTTGAATAAATCATCATAAGGCTTTGATGAATCAATAACAATGTTTGAATAAGGTATGGCATCTACATTTGTAGAATATGTTACCTTATATTCACTATTTTTTAATAAATGATTAGATAAAGGCGAAACTGTTAAACCAACAATTCTAAAATTATGCTCTTTAGCATATTCTTTTAAGCCTTCTAAATCCTCAATCTTTTTATTATAAATTTTTGCATATTTTAAATCAGGAACGAGCTCATCGTTTGAATCAAAATAATCATATATTTGAACAATAACCTTATCCTTTATTGGGCTATTTTCAATATCAATTTTTAATTTTTCAATTATTTCTTTTTTCTCAATTAATAAATAATAAATGAATTCGCCTTTAGAAGATGAATCAACCTCATCAAAGCTTAAATATGCTTTATTCTTTCTTGAGGCCTTATATAATTCTTCACCTATATTATTAATCTCATCATTAAAGATATGATGAACATTATCAATAATATAATTTTTAAAAGGGGATACATTTATCTTTTTAAAATAATCATCCAAATAATTTCTAGATTCTAAATCAATAGTTACTAAATGACTAAATTCTAATGTTTTAGGATCATACATTGCTGCACCACTAAAACATATAACCGGCTGATTGATTTCTACATCATCTAAGATAGGCATAAATGTTGAAGGTATACGGGTTGTAAAGAATGTACAATTAGCACCAATATAGCTTAAATTGTTTAATTTATAATTTTGATAACCCTTCATCTTATCATTTTCAGTTCTTAGCATATCTTCTATTCCCAAGCAGAATAATAAATCCTTATTACGTGTTTTATGTGGCATTGGGAATAGGTTAACACCTAAAGCAATTAACACACCAATAATAGTTGATAAAATTCTATTTAAGCCAAATAGCCATTCACCATAAACATCTGATATTTTGTCATTTGGATTTAATGTAACAGAAATAAATGTTAAAACAGCAACGAAAGCTGCAGGCTTCTTATCTAAAACAACAGCAAGATATATTACTAAAACTGTTACAATACCAACTAAGGTATAAGGAATAACGAAATCTAAAGCCTTAGCATCATCATTAAATACATGTGGCCAAGAGTTATGACCAGCTATTGCCTCATATATAACAACAAGCAATATACCAATTATACCACCAATAAGTGAGGCAACAATTCTATTGTTTGCTTGCCTAATACTGGATTTTTTATCAGGATGTAATGAATAAGCAGTTGCGATACCTGCAAAAAACGGGCTATACATTACATAAGAAAAATGAAAGGAAACACCTGATGCATCATCTATTAATCTTAAAATTATATATAACAATCCGCATAGAAATACAGCAATTGCTGTTTTCAATGCTCTAAGCCCAACTCTTGTCATAAAAACACCTTATTTAACTACAATATTAACAATCTTTTTAGGAACAACAATAATCTTTACGATTTCATGTCCTTCTGTATAATTTTTAACCTTTTGTGAATTTAAAGCTAGCTTTTCAACTTCTTCTTTAGAAGCTTCAGCTTCAATTTCAATCTTATCACGTAGCTTACCATTTACTGAAACAGCATAAACTACAACATTATCAACAATCTTAGAATCATCATACTTTGGCCAATCAGTTAAAGCAATTGAGCCTTCATGTCCTAATTCTTGCCACATTTCTTCACAAATATGAGGGCAGACTGGAGATAAAATCTTTACTAAGCCTTCAATAAAGCCGATATAAATCTTATCTGCCTTATAAGCTTCATTAACGAAAATCATCATTTGAGAAATAGCAGTATTGAATGATAATGCTTCAAAATCAGTTGTAACCTTCTTTACAGTTTGGTTATAAATCTTTTCTAATGTATTATCATATTCTTTTGTAAATTTAGCTTTATAAGTATCATCACAAACCAATCTAAATACTCTATCGATAAATCTTCTTGCACCTTCAACACCAGCGTTACTCCAAGGTTTTGATGCCTCAAGTGGTCCCATAAACATTTCATATAATCTTAATGTATCAGCACCATATTGTTCAACAATATCACTAGGATTAATTACATATTGAGGGAATCTCTTACCCATCTTAATACCATTAGTACCTAAAATCATACCTTGGTGAACAAGCTTTTTAAATGGTTCTTTAACTGGAGAAATACCTTTTTCATATAAGTATCTATTCCAAATTCTAGAATACAGTAAATGACCTACAGCATGTTCAGGTCCACCAATATATAAATCAACTGGCATCCAGTGCTTTAATAATTCTTTATTAGCTAATTCTTTATCATTCTTAGGATCAATATATCTTAAGAAATACCAGCTTGAGCCAGCTGAGCCAGGCATTGTAGATGTTTCTCTTACACCTTCAACACCGTTTTTATTATATTTTTTCCATTCAGTTGCATTCTCTAAAGGAGCTTTACCATTCTTACCCTTATAATCATCAAGTTCAGGTAAGATTAAAGGTAATTCCTCATCAGGAAGAACATATACCCCATCCTTAGTGTGAACAACAGGAACTGGTTCACCCCAATATCTTTGACGGGCAAATATCCATTCTCTAAAACGATAATTAACAGTACGCTTTGCAACACCCATCTTTTCAAGCTTAGATGTGATTGCTTCTTTAGCTTCTTCAACTGTTAATCCACTGAATTCTTCTGAATTAATTAGCTTACAGCCTTTTCCTAAATAATCTTGTTTTTCAAATGCGTGCTCGCTAACATCCGCACCATCTATAACTTGAATCATAGGAATATTATGAGCAACTGCATATTCAAAATCTCTTTGGTCATGAGAAGGAACAGCCATAACAGCACCTGTACCATAGCTTGCTAAAACGAAATCACCTAAGAAAATAGGAACTTCCTTACCATTAACAGGGTTAATTGCATAAACACCCTTCATGATACAGCCAGTTTTACCCTTATTTAATTCTGTTCTATCTAATTCACTCTTTTTAGAAGTTTCTTCAATATATGCTAAAGCTTCTTCTTTGTTTTCGATTCTATCTAATAATTGCTTAGCAATTTCTCCTTCAGGAGCAATTACCATAAATGTGATACCATAGATTGTTTCAATACATGTTGTGAAAATAGAGAACTTTCCACCACCAACAATTTTAAATTCAACCTCAACACCAGTTGATTTACCAATCCAGTTTCTTTGCATTTCCTTTGTTGATTCAGGCCAATCAATTTCATTTAAACCCTCTAATAGCTTTTCAGCAAAGGCAGGTTGATCAATAACCCATTGCTTCATATTCTTTCTAACAACTGGATATCCACCACGTTCACTCTTACCATCGATTACTTCATCGTTTGATAAAACTGTACCTAATTCCTCACACCAGTTAACAGGCATATCAATGTATTTTGCATAGCCATCCTTATAAAGATTTTTAAAAATCCATTGAGTCCATTTATAGAAGCTTGGATCAGATGTTGAAATGCATTTACTCCAGTCATAATCAAATCCTAATTCCTTTAATTGCTTTGTAAAAGTTGCAATATTTTTTAAAGTAAATCCTTCAGGATGATTTCCTGTTGTAATTGCATATTGTTCTGCAGGAAGACCAAATGAATCATATCCCATTGGGTGTAATACATTATAGCCTTGCATTCTTTTCATTCTTGAAACGATATCAGTTGCTGTATATCCTTCAGGGTGACCTGCATGTAGACCTACACCACTTGGATATGGGAACATATCTAATGCATAAAATTTAGGTTTAGAAAAATCCCAAACATCAGTTTTAAATGTTTGATTATCTTCCCAATATTTTTGCCATTTCTTTTCAACTATTTTATGATTATATTCACTCATTCAAATAACCTCCATATATAAAAACACATTCATATTATTTTACCATAAAAGACAGTGTTTTTATAGTTAAATATTAAAATAATCCTTAATTTAGGAATTATCTATAATTCCTTTCTCTATTTACTAAAAATCTAGGTCCCTTCTTTGGCTTTTTTACGCCATAAAAATGGTTTAAAACAGAAAAAACTATAGAAGGTACAACACAAGCTAATACCAACAAAATCCAAAATAATAATTTAAAATCATTAAAATTAACAAAAATAACTAAATAATATAGTAATACTCCAAAAAAAGTAAATGTTGCAAATAGTATTGGAGTAAATTTTTTAGAATCATAGCTTAAAATTTTAATTTCTTTTAACAATAAAAATGCAAATAAAATAATACCAGCTACTGCAAGACCTATGCATAATTCACGGTAAATAAAAAATGGATCTTTATTTATTGCCGCAATAATTATAACAATTATAGCCTCAATAGCTATGGCTATGGCAGATATAATATTAATAATTAATACTGTCTTATTCTTCATTTTCTTTAACCTCAAGAATTTTGTTTGCTGATTTTTTTATTTCATTAAAAGGACAATTCTTTAATTCATTTGCATAAATTAAAGCCATATCCTTGAATCCTCTTGAATCATAATAATACATAAGCATATTTTTATTATCAATTCTTGAAATAGGAATTGGTGCATTAACATCAAATATCTCTTCGATATTTTCAATTAAATCATTACTATTAAATACTTTCCAATATGCATTTTCTATCATTAATACTTTATCTTTATTTTTACGACCATAAGTATTAATTAAAGAAATTGCATTTCCAAATTGCGCACCATCATGCATCATTGCTGCAAAATTAGCTTTAACAATCGCATATTGAACAATAAATTGCTTTGCTGTTACAGTACTTACTGTTTCATAGTACTTTAATGCTTCTTCTTTGTCATCTAATAACATATAATTTGCTCTAACTGTTTCTAGATAAGCTCTAGATTCAGGATTTAAATTATTAGGCATTAAAGAATCTATTATTGAGTTATATTTATCATAATCCAAATTTTTGTTAATAGCTTTTAAAGCTTTAATAACTGGGTTTGTAAAAATCATAAATAATATAAGCCATATTATAACTAAAGGTATTGATAATAATAAATAATATCTACTAATTCCTATTGTTGGAAAAAAATTACTTAAAACCATTATCAAACCAATAATCAAGGCAAAAGGAACATAGATTCCATAAAAATGACCATATGAAAAAATACCAATAGGTAATGTTTTATAGTTCGTTTCATTCTTCATTTCTTTTACCAATGCAACAATTGTAACAATTGCATTTAAAAGACCGGAAATCATTAACAATGAATTTGCTAAATAAAAATCTCTTTCGGCAAGGAAGGTACAGACTAAAACAATTTCAAAATAATAAATTAAAAGTCTAATATTAGCTTTTTTTAAATAAAAATCAATTCCAAATAAAACGATAAAAATTCCAAAAAATAAAGCTGGTAAAAAAGCAATTGAATCTGGTAAAATCAAACCTGATTCAAAGTTATTTACACTAAAAAAAACTAAAGAAAATAATAAAATTGCAACTCCAATTTGAATTATTTTTATTAATCTCAACAATTTTTCTTTCACAAAATCACTCCCTTAATAAAGCAAATTAAAGCCTACATTTGTAGGCTTTAACTATATTTAATTTTTTTATTAGAATCCGAAGAATTCCTTAGCATTGTTGTAGCAAATATCTTCAACAATCTTTCCTAAAGTATCTAATTCTTCTACTGGATATTGACCAGATTCAACTAAATTACCTAACATTTGGCAAAGTAGTCTTCTGTAATATTCATGACGAGGATATGCTAAGAATGAACGAGAATCTGTTAACATACCAACTGTTTGAGAAATAACTGTAACTTGCATTGCAGTTTCTAAGTTTTGTCTCATACCATCTTGTTGATCTAAGAACCACCAAGCTGTACCAACTTGAACTCTATTCTTAACGCCTTCCTTTTGGAAGCATCCTGCTAATACCATTAAAGCATAATTATCACGAGGATTTAGATTATATAAAATAGTCTTAGGTAAATTACCAGCTGCATCTAATGCACCTAATAATAAAGATAACTTTTCCATATAAACTTGGTCTTCAATAGCATCAAATCCTGTATCAGGACCAATCTTAGCTAACATAGATTTTGAGTTGTTTCTTAATGCACCAATGTGATATTGTTGAGTCCAACCATGCTTTGTATATTCAGCACCTAAGAATAATAAAATATATCCTTTATATTGGTCTTGTTCGAAATCAGAAACATGTTCATGATTCATACCCTTATGGAATACAGCATTTGCTTCTTCATAAGTAGCTGGAGCATAGTGAACAACGTCTAATGCGTGGTCAGAAAGTCTAGAACCCATTTCATGGAAGAAATCAATTCTTGAAGCTAAAGCTTTTTCTAAATCTTTTAATTCCTTAATTTCAAAACCAACAACCTTAGCTAATTGGTTAACCCAAGATTCGAACCAATCAAGTTCAACATTGATAGCCTTATCAGGTCTAAATGCTGGTCTAACCTTAACCTTTAAAGTCTTATCAGCATTCATTTGCTTATGCCAATGTAGGTCATCAACTGGGTCATCTGTAGTACAAACTGTATCTACATTGAACTTATAAAGCATTTCTCTTGCTGTTAAAGTTTCAAGCTTCTTATTAGCTTCATCCCAAATCTTCTTAGCATTCTTTTTATTAATAATATCGTTAATACCGAAATATCTTCTTAATTCAAGGTGAGACCAATGGTAAAGAGGGTTACCTACAAAATATGGCATAGATTCAACGAATTGCATATATTTTTTGTAGTCACTTTCTTCTAAAGATAAACCAGGTAAGTTTCCAGAAATAGAATCTTCTTGGTATCCTCTAGCACGTAATGCTCTCCACTTATAGTGGTCACCATATCTATCACCAGCACCTAACCATGCTTCTGCTAAATTTCTAAATTTCTTATTTTCTGCGATTTCTTTTGGTTGTAAATGGCAGTGATAATCAATAATAGGCATATGTTCAGCATGTTCATGATATAACTTCTTTGCTGTTTCTGTTGTTAACAAGAAATCCTTGTCCATAAAATCTTTCATTATATTTTCCTCGTTTTCTATTTAAAAATTATAAGAATACTCCATCTTTAAAGATAGAAATTTCTCTAAAGTTATTTACTTCATTCTTAGCTTGCTTCTTACCAGATGCAACATCACAAATTAAATCAATAAAGTCTTCTAATAATTGATTCATATCCTTCTTGTCAACTAAATCACCTGCATTATAATCAATCCAGTTTTGCTTTTTAGTTGCCATAGCTGTATTTGTTGCAATCTTCATAGTAGGAACAAATCCACCATAAGGTGTTCCACGTCCAGTTGTAAATAAAACCATTTGACAGCCAGAGCATGCAAGTAAAGTTACTGCAGCTAAGTCGTTACCAGGTGTACATAATAAGCTTAAGCCCTTAGACTTAATTCTATCGCCCATACCTAAAACATCATTAACCTTAGATGCTCCACCTTTTTGTACACAACCTAAAGACTTATCCTCTAAAGTTGTGATACCACCAGCTTTATTACCTGGAGATGGGTTATCATAAATAACTTGATTATGCTTCTTAAAATATCCTTTAAAGTTGTTGATTAATTCAACTACCTTATTAAAAGTTGCTTCATCCTTTGCTCTAGCCATTAATAGCTTTTCAGCACCGAACATTTCAGGAACCTCACCTAATACAGTTGAAGCATCATTTAATGATAAGAAATCAGAAAATCTACCCAATAATGGGTTAGCAGTAATACCTGACATACCATCAGATCCGCCGCACTTTAAACCAATTCTTAAAACAGAAAGTGGTTTTGTTACTCTCTTATCATCCTTCATATTATCATATAATTCTTTTAAAAGCTTAACGCCTTCTTCAACCTCATCTTCAACATCTTGAGCTACTAAGAATCTAGTTCTAGATTTATCATAATCTCCTAATGTCTTTTCAAATACTGAAGGAATATTTTCTTCACAGCCTAA
>JAFXUP010000107.1 GCA_017524905.1 Acholeplasmatales bacterium
AATTTATTTTTTAATAAATAATTATAAAAGCCCTCTAAACCTAATTTTATATCCTCATAGGTTTCATTAAAATTATGAGTATACCAAGGATCTTTTATATCTCTTTTTAAATCTGTAAAATCTAAAAGCTTAAATACCTTATTATCAATATCTTTTCCAACTATTCTTAAAATATTATGAATATTCCAATCATCCATTCCTATTAAATAATCATAATTTAAATAATCAGTTTTAGTTAATTGTTGAGCTTTTTTCTTTGAACAATCTATACCTAAAGAATTTAAAATCCTTTTAGTTCCATAATGAACGCCATTTCCAATTTCTTCAGTTGAGGTTGCTCTAGATTCAATTATAAATTCATTTTGCATACCTAATTTATTTACATAATCTATAAATAAATATTCAGCCATAGGACTTCTACATATATTACCATGGCAAATAAATAAAACCTTAATCATATTTAATCATTAGAAACAAGGCAAACTGCTTCACATGCCATTGCTTCTCCTCTTCCAACAAATCCCATCTTTTCCCAGGTTGTAGCTTTAACAGAAACTTGGTCTAAATTGATTTTTAATAAATCAGCTATACTTTGTCTAATTTCTTCTCTAATAGGAGAAATTTTAACAAATTCAGCATAGATAGTTAAATCAATATTATTAATTTTATATCCTAAATCTAAAATTCTTTGATAGCATTCAACTAAAATAATTTTAGAATCCATATTTAATGTTTTATCTGAATTATCAGGATAAAATTTACCTAAATCACCTAATGCTAAAGCACCTAGTAAGCTTTCAGCTACTGCATGTAATACTACATCAGCATCACTATGGCCTAAAAGTCCTACATTAGATTTAAATTCTTTTCCACCTAAGAATAATTTTCTTCCTTCTTGAAGCTTGTGAGTATCCCAAGCATGACCTATTCTAATCATTTGAAATTCCTTCCTATTATTTTAGCAAGCTCATAATCAATAGGAGTTGTAATCTTAAATGATTCATCATTTGCTAAAATATAATTTATTTTAATATCAGGACGATATTTTTCTATTAATGAAATATCATCTGTTGCAGAATAATTTTCTAATTTAGCTTTTTCATAAACCTCTAAAAAGATTTCTTTTGATGCACATTGTGGTGTTGATGCCGCAATTAAATCATCTCTTTTTAAGGTTTTATATTTATCTAAATCTTTAATTTTTATTGTATCCTTAACATTTAAGTATGTTAATATAGCTTCATTATTATTTTTTAAATTTATAATTTTTTCTATTGTAGCTTTATCGATAAACGCTCTTGCAGCATCATGAATTAATATATAATCACCTGTTGCTTCTTTTAATCCATTATAAACAGATTCTTGGCGAGTAGCTCCACCAATAACAATTTTAACATTTTCTAAATTCATATTAATTATTTCATCATAATTTTCTTTTGAAACAACCAAAATTATCTCAAAATTAAAGTTTTTAAACGTTTTTAAAGGATAGGTGAATATTGGTTCATCTAAAACCTTTAAAAGGGCTTTATTGATGTTTTTTTTCATTCTTTGGCCACGTCCAGCCATTAATAAAACTACACTAATCATATAAATCATCCTAAAAATATTTTATCTAAAGCTAAATCAAACAAATCCATTTCTATATCTAAATTTGAAGCATCCTTATAGGCAATTCCTATTTTTAATCCTTTATAATCCTTTAAATATCTATCATAATAGCCTTTACCATATCCAACTCTTTTTAAATCCTTTGATATAGCAACACAAGGTATTATAAAGCATTCTATTAAATCTCTTTTAATAGATTTTCCAATAGGTTCTTTTGTATGAAATGGTCCATCAACTAATTTACCATTATATTTAATAAATGATAAATCATCTTCTGTTTTTGGTAAATAAAATTCTATATTACTATAATGATTAACTAAAGGCATTATATCTATTTCATTTCCAATTGGATAATAGATTCCTACCCTTTTAAAATCATTTAATATATTAGATTTAATTAAAGCCTCAACAACATTAATTGAGGCTATAATTTTATTTTCTTTTTTTCTTGAATTTAAAGCGTATGTTCTCGCTTCTTTCTTAGTCATTATTTTACATCCTTATAATATGCAAAATTAGATTTAAATTGTGGGTTTGATGCAAATTTTAAAGCCTTATAAGCATTTGCTAAACAATTCTTATGGCTTAATTCATCATCTACTGATGAAATACCCATAAAGACCTCACAATCAACCTCTTCAGTTGCATAGGTTGATTTAGAATGTAGAATTTTTTCACCATTATATAAATTATTCTTTAATATATCCATCTTACGATAATCAGTAACAAAGGCAACAAATTCTAGGCCACCTGTTCTATAAATTTGATTATCTGTAACAAAATTTTGTCTAAAGAAATTTACATATTGAGCAAGCTGTAAATTACCAATAGCTCTACCAAATTTATCATTAATTTCAGGTACTGATGTAATCTTAAAGACAACTGCTTGGAAAATCTTATCATCGTTTTCTAATTGTTTTAATCTTGCAAGCATTTCAGGCTCTCCGCTTAATTGATCTAATAAGGTTTGAGTCTTACTAAATCCATAATCATCAATTGGCATTATAATACCACATAATTCTTTTGATTTACCTGATGATATCTTTTTACCACGTTCTTCAACATAAATATATGATGAACCTGTATTAAAACGATATTTTAAATCATATTCATTTATATTAGATGTCATTTTTTCTCTATATAAATTAATATCTTCCTTATGAATTAATGAATAGAATTCATCTAAGCTAATATTATTTCCTGATAATGATAATCTTTTTACTAATACATCATTAAACCAAATATAGCCTTCTTCTAAATTAGCAAAATAAATACCTTCATTAGTTTTTTCTAAGATTGTAATAAATCTAGCTCTTAATATATCTAATTCTTCTGATGCTTCCTTTAAATCAGATTCCATTCCCATTAAATTTTCTTCTGATTTTTTCTCACCTATTAATATTCTTCCTTGATATTTATCTCCAGAAAATAAAGGTGTTTCAATTAAATATAAGGCAAGCTCTACTCCTACTTCATTTTGTAGGGTGATTTCTAATTTGTTATTAGAGCCTTTCTTAGCTTCTTTTGAATAATTTTGATAATATTTTTTAATATCATCCTTTAAAAGCTCTTGACCATTTAATCCTACAATACGATATTTAATTTCTAATGAATCAAAGAAATTCTTTCCATATACATCATTAGAATGAGCATTTAAATCATTTAGCATTAGGCTTGATATATTTTTAATTCTATCCTTTTTATCTAATACTACATAGAATTTATTTTCATCAATTGTTTTATTTAATTCTTCTTGATAATGAATTGCGGTAAATGAAAAATCAATTGTTGAAAAAAGTAAAAATACAGTAATTATATCTAAAGCAAATAAAGCCCAATCTACTAATTCATAAGATACATTTTTTAACCATTCAGCAACACCTATTTCATTGTACATAATTAATATAAATGTAATTAAGAATGTAACAATTAAAGCTAATGTAAGCTTTAATTTAAATAAATGATGCTTAGTTACTGATTGTTGAATTATTAAAATTAAAGTTACAACACTAAATATTAAAGCAATTAGTGGATGCTGTCCAAATGAAAACATTGTTAACTCCTACTTTGATAAATTAAAAAGATATGATCTATAATAAAATATTATTCCTATTACGACAAATAAAATTGCTACAAAAAAGATAACCCAAGCCTTTAACCATTTATTTGATCTAAGACCAACACCATTAGATTTAATAATAACATTAAATGGGGCAACAATAAATTCTAATATAGTTGTTAATACATGTAAAATCTTATTCATTATTAATTGCCTCCTATCTTCCTAAGAATAAATTTAGATATTCTAATAATTCATTCTTATTATCCATAACCTTCATGAAGCCTGCGTTAGCAACATGAACTGTACCTGTTTCTTCAGATACAACAATAGTTAATGAATCTGTGATTTCAGAAATACCTACAGCGGCTCTATGACGAGAACCAATTGTTTTATCTAATGATTCATCCTGTGTTAATACATAATATGCACCAGCACAGACAATTCTATTACCACGAATGATTACACCACCATCATGAAGTGGAGAATCTTTAATGAAGATTTGTTCTAATAATTCTCTTGAAATATCTGAATTTAATTGAATAGCCTTATCAGCATATTGATCTAATGAATTGTGCTGTTCAATTGTAATTAAGGCACCAACCTTCATAGATGACATATGGAATACTGCATCTACGATTGCTTCTTTTGTTGCTTGAGTTGAAGATACAATCATATCTGATTTAGTATCATTTTTTCTTGTAAATTCTAATAATTTTCTTAATTCAGGAGCTAATATAATAACACATATAATTAAATATCCTGAAACAAAAGGATAATAAATATCTTTTGATAAAGATAAATCTAATTTATCAACAACAAAAAGGTAAACTAAATTTAAAAGAACACCTATTAATAAAAGGTTTAAAGCTTTACGATATTTGAAACAAACAAATAAAACAAAACTAATTAATAAAAGGGCAAAATAGCCATCAATTATTATTCTTAACCACATATTATTATTTAGATATTCATTTATAACCTCATACATACGATTCATAAACATCACCTAATATATATTATACACTATTTATTAATCAATTAAAATTTTAAAAATTATATTTTTAAAAAAATTTAGGGTAAAAAAAAGACTTAGAAATTTCATTCTAAGCCAAATATAAGAAAGGTTTGAAAGTATTAAAAATGGTGCCTCAGGGCAGGATCGAACTGCCGACACAAGGATTTTCAGTCCTTTGCTCTACCGACTGAGCTACCGAGGCATATAAAGTGGCGGTCTGGACGAGACTCGAACTCGCGACCTCCTGCGTGACAGGCAGGCATTCTAACCAGCTGAACTACCAGACCACTTGGTTGCGGAAGAAGGATTTGAACCAACGACCTCCGGGTTATGAGCCCGACGAGCTACCAGACTGCTCTATTCCGCGATATAATGGCGGAGAAAGAGGGATTTGAACCCCCGCGGGACTTGCATCCCCTATCGGTTTTCAAGACCGAACCCTTCAGCC
>JAFXUP010000108.1 GCA_017524905.1 Acholeplasmatales bacterium
ATTTATCAACAGAAAAATCATTATTATAAACTGTCCAATAATTATTATTCGTTTCTTCAATTTCTTTATATAGTGAAGACCTTATTCCTTTACCAAAAAATTCTACTTCATTTTGGTTATTATGACTATAAAGTATACTTAAATCAAGAGGCATTCTTCCAATTTGAAGTGTTAATGGAGACAAAATAAAAAGATCTTTATTAACACTTGATAAATTAATCTTTATAGTTAATCCACCAACACTAAAATCAACAAAAGAATTATATTTTTTCAAACCCTTGTTTGCCATTTTTAAAATCCCCTATCTTTCTTAAATTTAAAAATGTATTTTTCTATTTTAATTTTATAAATAATACTTACAATAATCAAGATTTTTTTCATTTAAGAAAAAAAGATGATTAATCAGAACTAATCATCTTATACATTTAAATATTCTTTAATAGTATTTAATACAATATTAAAATCTGTTTGTTTATTACAAAAATCCTTTATTTTTGCAGAACCAGGCATACCTTTAATATACCATGAAATATGACTTCTCATTTCAAGCATAGCAAGATGAGCGCCTTTTAATTCTAATAAATAATTATAATGCTTAACTATTGTTTCGTAAATTTCAACATTTGTTGCTTTAGGCAATATTTTGCCATTATTAAAATAAGCATCAAGCTCTCTAAATAAAAAAGGATTTCCTAAAGCACCACGAGCAATTGCAATTGCATCACAGCCTGTATATTCAAACATATGCTTTGCAGATTCAATATCTACAATATCACCATTTCCTATAACAGGAATAGATACTGCTTCTTTTACAGCTTTAATATAATCTAGGTTTGCTTTACCTTGATACATTTGTGCTCTTGTTCTTCCATGAACTGTTATTGCAGATGCTCCAGCCTTTTCACAAAGCTTTGCAATTTCTACACAATTAATATGCTCACTATCCCAGCCTGCTCTAATCTTTACTGTAACAGGCTTTTTTACAGCCTCTACTACATTTTTAACTATTTCATAGACCTTATCAGGATATTGTAGTAAGGATGCTCCTGCTAAAGCTTTTTTAGCAACCTTATTTACAGGACAGCCCATATTAATATCAATGATATCTGCATCACTATATTCATCAATATATTTTGCTGCATTAACCATTGATTCAACATCACTACCAAATATTTGCATAGAAATTGGATGTTCTATTTTATTAACTTTTGTCATTCCTAATGTTTTTTTATTTTGAAATCCAATAGCCTTATCAGAAACCATTTCAGCCATAACTAAGCCAGCATTATATTCTTTACAAATAATTCTAAATGCTTCGTTAGTTACTCCAGCCATTGGAGCTAAAACTAATTTATTAGGAATAATAACATCTCTAATTTTCCATTCCATTAATTTCACCTAAAAACTCAGATAATTTTTCTGTTGGAAGACCAATTATATTATTTAAAGAACCTTCATAATGATCAACTAAGCATTTACCAATTCCTTGAATTGCATAAGCTCCAGCCTTACCAAAACATTCACCAGTTTTTATATAATCATATATATCCTTATCACTTAGTTCTTTAAAATATACATTTGATACAACCACATCATTAAATATTTTATCTTTATAAATAACAGCCAAACCAGAAGCAACAACATGCTTTTTTCCACTTAAAGATTTAAGCATATTATAAGCATCTTTTTCATCCTTTGGTTTACCATATATATGATTATCTAAAACAACAATAGTATCACAGCCAATTAAGATTTTACCATAATCTTCTTCCTTTTTAACAGAAGCTTTTTTTAATCCTAAAAGCTTAACATTAGAAAGTGGGTCTAAAGCACTATTCATTGTCTCATCAACATCATATACCTTTATTTCAAATTTATATCCCATCTCAGTAAGTAAATCTTTTCTTCTTGGAGATGATGATTTTAATACAATTTCCATTACATATCCTCTTCAATATATTTCATGAAAGCATCATGAAATTCAATTAATTTTCTTTTTAAAGAAACAATTTTACCATCCATCAAAAAGCAATGCTTAGAATGACCAATAGCGTTTATCTTATTTGTTTCTTTTGAAACTATTTCATATTCAAATGTTAATTTAACGCCTGTATATTCTAACACTTTAACATTAATAATTACAATATCATTAAATTTAGTGGGATTTTTATATTCTAAATCAACACCAGTAACAGGAGATATTACACCTAAATCTTCCATTTTCTTATAAGAAAACCCTAGCTTATCCATTAAAGCAATTCTTGCTTCTTCCATCCATTTTAAATAATTAGAATGATGAATTATTCCCATTTGATCTGTTTCATGATAATAAGCTCTTCTTTCATAACTAAACATTTTAACACTTCCTTTAACCGAGACATATTATATCATTATAATTATTTTATTAAAAGTATCATTTTATTTCACATCATTTAGTTTCTTTTCTAAGTATAAAGGTAAATCCTCTAATAGCTTATATTTAGAAATACCTAGCTTCATCATTGAATTCTTTAAAGTCGTTTCAGCAACAAACTTATCAGCATCCTTACAAAGCAATAATCCAATTGTAGGATCATCTCTATCTGTCTTTTCTAATTCATCTACTGCATTAACATAAAATATTAATTGTCCTAAATCAGATGGACTAAATTCTCCTATCTTTACTTCAATTACTACGTAACAATGTATTTTGGTATGATACATTAATAAATCTATATAGAATTCTTTATTAGTGGGAGTTACAATTTTATATTCTTTTCCAGCAAGTGTAAAACCAGGGCCTAATTCTTGTAAAAACTTAATAATATTATCTATCATTTGATTCTTTAAATCTTTTTCAGTTTTTATTTTCTCTTTATCTATAAAATCAAAAACATATGTATCTTTAAATAATTCTTTCGATAAATCATCTGATTTTATAGTTTGAGTAACTGGTGGTTTTATTAAAGAACGTTCATATGCTTTTAATTCTATTTGATTTAATACCATTGAACGGCTCCATCCATTCTTATGAGTTTCATTTATATAATAAAGTATCTCTTCGTGTGATTTAGATTTATATATTATTTCAACCAAAGTAAACCACGGTATCAATCGGTCAGCAAGTTGCTGACCAAACTCTTCTAATGAAAATTCATATGCAAATCTAGACATATATTTTAAATTTTGTGTACTATATCCTTTACCATATTCTTTTAAATCATTTGATAGATTTTGGATATATTTTGTGCCCCACGTTTTCCTTTCATTAATAATTCTTCCTATTTGGTAATATGTTAATATCATTTGTGTATTTACATATACCATTGCCTTATTTTGATTTTGTCTTATTGCTTCTTTAATTCTATTTAAATCATTAAAATACTCTTTTGTTTCTATTTCTTTATTCATTATTTTCTCCTTTAATTTCTATAGCAACCATTCTTATGTGTTTCTTTCATATAATAAAGCATTTCTTCATGTGTTTTAGATTTTTGCATTATGACAATAATTGTTCCCCATGGTATTTGGGCAACAGGTTGTTGCCTAATTTCCTCATGTGTTTTAGATTTATGCACTATTTCAACTAAAGTGAACCAAGGAATTTCTCTCGCAGGTTGCGAGAATAATTCATCATATGCAAATTCATTAGATATTTGACTCATTCTATAAAGATTTTGTACTGAATATCCTTTACCATATTCTTTTAAATCATTTGCTAACATATTTTTTTATTTATTAGGAAATTGTATATTGATATTCATATTGAAGCAATAATTCGAAAAATCCTAGAACTACTAGGAGTTTCTATTTTTATTAAATAGCTTAAATTTTCTTATTTTTAGATTTCTATATATCTAGTTGAACAAAAGTTTTCCATAATTACATTTTGAATATTCTCCTAACTTGAGTATACACAAATTTTTTATGAAAATTTATGAAAAAAATTACTAGACATAAATGATGTCTAGTTAAGTGCTATAATTGCCTCAGAAGGAGGTGAAAATATGTTTAAAACAATAAGCTGTAAATGTCAATTAAAAAATGTAGATTTATGGCCTCCAAAAATGTTGGTTTTTAGTCTTCATCAGATGATGATATATCATCTGGTAATAAATCCTTTTAATATTGAATCATCATTTAAATCTAAATTTCTAAATCTATTTGTTCTAAATAAATTAGAAACTGGTAATTTTATACATTTCTTATTATTCTTTTCAATTATTCTAATCTGATCTGTAATTAATGGATA
>JAFXUP010000109.1 GCA_017524905.1 Acholeplasmatales bacterium
ATTTAATTGTCTGAAAGATAAATGTAAATCTAACATTTTTTCAGCAGCTCTTAATTCACCATTTAAACAAGTAATTGATTCTGATTTACCTCTTCCTAATGTTAAAATCTCTTCATTTCCATTTCTAAGAATTCTTTGTTCTAATATTATAGGTTGATTAGTTGATTTACCTGCAAATTTACATTCAATACTAATTTGTTCTCCAACACTTGCTACAGGAACATTACATATTGATTCTATTCCGGCAGGGAATGTCATTGGAATATGTAATTTAACATTTTTATTAATAGGATGACCAGTTACATTTCCTATTATTTTAAAAGTACCTTCAGATCCACATGATGAACCATCAATTGATTGAGTAATAAATGTAGTTGGAACTTTGTCTTTATTTTCATCTAAAGTATAATTGAGTATAATTCCTTCTTTAATAGCATTATCAGTTAATATTGGATCAAGAAGAACTTCATTATCAAATGGAATTCCAGAAATGAAATCTGAAGAAAAGAATTTAAAAGTATGATATTTTTTTTCTAATCCTTCAATTCGACACTTGAAAGGAGCTTGAATAGGGGACCCAAATGAAGAAGGCTCAATAGTTTTTTCAATTTTACATTTAGCTTTTCTTAATTCTTTATCTCTTATTCCACCTTCTAAATATAAATAAAGATTAATTATAATCTCAACACCGCTTTCTATTTTTCCAGTAGTTAAACCATAGAACATAAATGATATAATATCATCTATTTGTATAAATGAATTTAATTGTCTAAAAGATAATGTTAAGTTAGCAATTTTATCCGCCTCTTCTTCAGAAATACCATCAATTATTTCATTAGTTATATTACCTATAGTACAATTCATTTCTTCGTTTGATTTAATACTTCCTAAATTTAATATTTCATTTAATCCATCTCTTATTGCTTGTTGTTCAAATATTAAAGATTTTCCAATTAATTCATTTGTCATTACACAATTTATTTCAGCTTTACCATTTGAAGTTTTATCAATACTACATTTTGATATATAATCTTCTGGATATGTTATAGGTATATTAAATTCAATTTTATTCTCAATCTCACCACTAATATTACCAATAATTTTGAATGTTCCTTCTTTTTCACATGAACTTCCATTAATTATTTCAGGTATAAATAAAATTGGTAATTTATTTTCTTGATTAGTAAAATTATATAAATCTCCTTTTTCAATAGCTTCATCAGTTTTAACAGGATCTAATAATATTCCTTCTTCTGGAATACCACTTATATTATTAGAATTACTTAATTCAAAAGATTTATATGGTTTTGTTGAATTTAATCCTATAATTTCACAACTAAAATCAGCTTGTGTTATTTTTTCTACTTTATTTACTTCTTCATTAAGACTACAATTTGCTTCTCTTAAAGTTGGTTCAATTGTTCCATCTTCTAAAATTAGATATATGAATAAACTAATATTTATTCCTTTATTTAAAGGTTTTGTAGTTAAACCATAGAAGTTGAATGTTATTTGACCTTTATTTTTATTGAATTTAAATGCATTTAATTGTCTGAAAGA
>JAFXUP010000110.1 GCA_017524905.1 Acholeplasmatales bacterium
ATAAATAATTAATAAATATAAATTTTTTTAATTTAGTTTAATAATTACCTGGATCAAATATGTTAAAGTTAAAATAGGTTTTTTTATATAATCAAAATGACACTGTCAAATTATACTTATTTAATGAGTGGGTTTATAATTGCTTCCAACTTCATAAAGACTAGCTAATAAGGTAAGAAGAAGCTTGCTTTTAACTTCAGCGATATCTTCCCAGACTAAGAATACAGTAGCACCTAATTTTCTAGCAATTGAAATAGTATATTTAGCATTATTTTGTTTTGATTCATCATCATCTTTATCAGTAATAACAATATCCCAGTTAATTGATCTTGGTTCAATCGATTTCATAATATTAATGAAATATAATGAATTACCTAGTTTTTTATCTTTCAATGATTTTACTTTCAATTCATCATCTACTCTATCATTACCCCATGCAATCAATTCCTCTTCTGACTTATTACCAATAATTTGTAATGAGTGAGCTCTCATCATTTGCCATACAATAGCTAAAATATATTTCTTATTTCCATCTCTAATATCTCCTCCACCAATACCTACAATATGATAATTTGATTTCTTACTAGCATCAATAACTTCATTACAATTTACTGTCTGTTTAAATGGATTACTTGGTTTCTTATCTACTATCTTCCAGTTAACTACTCCTGGTTTTATCTTCTCCAGTGTTCTCAAAAGAAGTATTCCATCTTTTGATTCCTCATATAAGTTATTGATATGAATGGGTTCACCAGCATCATCATTTAAGCCTAATGAGTTGATCCACATTCTGAAAGCTCTTTCTTCTCTGGCACCTTCTACATCATCATCTAATAATTTAGCAGCTTCATACTTTTCTTCTTCAGTAGCAGGATCTAAACCTGGATAAGCATTGAAAATTGAGGCTACAAATAAGGTATTTAATTTACTGTTTCCAGCAACAATATCATCGGGAGTAATATATGATTCAGCTCCTAATTTTTTTGAATTTTCTATGACTTTTTTAGCTCTCTTCTTCTTATCTGGCTCTTGTAAAGCACTCTTATCACAGAGACTTCCATTTAATTGATGTAATAGAATAGTATATTTCTCTGAATCTTTAACATCTCCAGAAAAGTTATTGATCTTTTTATCATATCCAGCAGCTTTAAGATGATAATTAAACCATCTTAAAAGTAATTGTTCTGGAGATAATTTAAGTAAATCTGATAGTTGCTCTCCAGGATTAAGTAAACGGATCAATTCGGGATGGTGTTTTAGTTGGATATTACTAAGGACTACTAATTTGACTACTTGCCAAATTAATCCCAGGACCATAATGTAGTTCTTTCCATCCATAATTTGGTCATAGTTTAATCCAATGACGTTTAGACCAATACTTTTAGCGGCAGAAATAGCTAAGTTCAAGTTTTCAACTTGTTGGTAAATGTTCATATTATCTTTCACGTTAATTACACGTTCATCAATAGTTCCTTCTTGAGCTTTGTTGATGAGTTTGCATAGAATAACACCATTTTTGATTCTATCAAAGACTTCGTTGGACTCAGGATCGATAGGTAAATATTTTTTGCAGACTTTATCTTCAGCTAAAGAGCTATTAATAACTTTAACATAGGCAGTTCTTTCCTCTTCAGAGAAGGTTTGGAATTGCATGTCATTGTCAGTTTTATTAATTCTTACCATAGCTTTACCGGCTTTATTTATGAAAGAATTAATTTGAATGGTACCTTCTTTGTCGACTAATTTTTTCATCATATTCAAAAATTCAGTGAAAGTCATGTGTTCAGCATCTTTAATTTCTATTCCTTCCATAAGTTTGTTAGCATCTTCTTGTTTCAAATCTCTATATCCTAAGGCATGGAGTAAATCCAAAAATTCATTCTTTTCCATTACTCCATTCTTATTTTTATCAAAGTCTTTGAAGATTTTTTCAAAATTTGAGTAATCCTCTGGCTTAAAACTTTGAGATAGTTTTATATCAACTTCATAGCTCATTTTCTAATATGAAATTAAAATTTATATCATAAAATATATCATTAAAAATAATTAATTTTTTTATTAATTGTAAATTATATTATTTTTTAAACAATAAAAATAATTAATAGATTTTATTAATTTATTTTTAATATTTATAAAAATTAATAAGATTTAATTTTTTTATTTGGGGATTGGGGATTGGGTATTGGGGATTGGGGATTGGGGATTGGGCCCAATCCCCAAT
>JAFXUP010000111.1 GCA_017524905.1 Acholeplasmatales bacterium
ATTCATTATTATAAAATAATTCATTTTTATTTTTATCATAAATATAGCGTTTATCATAATCATTTTCTAAATATATTTCATATGAATCACTTTTACATTTTGAGCTTGCATAATATAAAACATTATCTACTTTATATTTATAATTTATTTTGTCTTCTGAAACACCATTATTAATTAATATTTTCTTTAAACTCTCTGAATCATCAGTATTACCACATGAAGCTAATAATAAAATAAATAAACAAACAAAAAATACTATCTTTTTCATACCCTCTTTTATTTTTATATTAGCATTAATTGTACTAACATAAAAACATTTCCCCTTTCTTACTTTCCATTATTCAATTAATTCAATTTGTAACTACACTTTGATTATATCATATAATAATAATATAAAATGCCTAAAATTTAGGCATTTCATTTAAAATATTATTTTTAATTAAGATTCTATAAATATTCTTAATCTTTCTTTTATCTTTATTAGATAATTTGTAAGGCTCATAATTTTTAATAGCATCCATAAAGAATTGTTCAAATTTTAAAACCTGAATATCTAAAGCATATTCTTTAGATAGCTCTTGATATTTTAAGCTATATTCTTCTAATTTATCCTTATTTTCAAACCAATAATCAATTTTCTTTGCTAGATCCTTATAATTTCCCTTTTTATAAATTGATTCATCACATAAGGCAAATTGACTAGTCGCTGAAAGCTTAGAATTAGAAATAACAGGTACTGCTCCACAAGAAAATGCTTCAACACAAGATAAGCCTTCAATTTCAGCATCACTACAATGACAATATAAATCTACAGTTGATAAGAACTTTCTTAAATCCTCTTGGCTCATAAATCTAATTAAAGCTTCATTTGTAAATTTTTGTTTTTTAATAAGCTTTTCATATTTCTTTTGATTTGGACCCTGTCCACATAAAATAAGCTTAATATCCTTTTCATGTTTTGAATATTTAATAGCCTTAATTAAAGTATCCTGACGTTTTTCATCAGCAAGTCTACCTACCATTGTAATAACAAATTTATCTTTAAATGGCTTTTCTGCTTCTACCTTATGCCAAAATGGTGTAATACCATTTGATATAACTCTTAATTCATTTTTATAATTATGTCGTCTCAATTCTTTTTCAATCATCTTTGAAGGACAATGAACATATTGAATTTTTTTATATAAATAAGTTTTAAATCCTTTATAAATTAGTGCATTTAGTGGTGCAAAATTCATATGAATAGCTGATGTTATTGTATCAGGCTGTAAATGGAAGGCACCAGTTACAGGCTTATTTAAGCTTCTTGCGATAAAAAACGCATTTGAAGCTAGCTTAAATGATAAAAAGAAATGAACACAATCAGTTTTCTTAATTAAATCATAAAGCTTAACATTATCTACTTTTACAAATTGAAAGCCTTCCTTTTCAATTAAGCTTTCAAAAATAGGGAATTTATAATTTTTAAACTCAGCATAATGCTCAGTTGGCTTTTCTTTTCCCTTTAATTCACATCCAATGCAAGTTACCTCATGACCTCTTTTATTTAACTCTTCAGCAAATCTTATACAGCTTGCTGTTGTACCATTAGTCATTAAAGCTGTGCATTCTAAAACAAATAAAATCTTCATAATACTACCTTACAAATTATAAATTTTTTTGAATTTATCCTTTAAATATTCTACATAATATTTTGGATTAAAATCTTCACCAGTTGCCTTTTTAATTACTTCTTTATTCTTAAGTGATGCTCCATATTGATGAACATGCTCTTTAAGCCATGAAATAATTGGGGCTAAATTACCTTCTTTAGATAATTTTTTTACATCTAAATCTTTTTCCATATAATATAGAAGCTCGCTTGATATTGCACTACCTAATGCATAGGTAGGAAAATATCCAAATCCTGATGACCAATGAACATCCTGAAAGCATCCTTCTTTTTTATTAGATGGTTTAATTTTAAAATAATCATAAAATAATTCATTAAATTTATCACTGATATCCTTAACCTCTATTTCATTATTAAATAGCATTTTTTCAATTTTATATCTAATAATGATATGGAATGGATAAGTTAATTCATCAGCTTCAGTTCTTATAAATTGATTTGATACATCATTAATATAATAATAAATATCATCAAATGTATAATCCTTTAATTCCTCTTTAAATAAATCCTTTAAAATTGGATATAAAAATAAAATGAATTCCTTGCTTCTACCAATTAAATTTTCAAAAAATCTAGATTGAGATTCATGTAGTGCACATGATGCACCTCCACCTAAAGATGTTTCTGAAAAAATAGGATTAATTTGCAATTCATATAAAGCATGACCAACCTCATGCATTACTGAATATAAATTTGAAAATAGCAAGCTTTCATCATAACGAGTAGTTGTTCTAACATCATTAGAATTAATACCATTTGTAAAAGGATGAATTGTTTCAGCAACAACTCCAACCTCATCTGTATAGCCCATAATTTCACAAATCTTTTTTGTTAATTTTTTCTGCTTATCAATATCAAATTTAACATTCTTTATTGATTCATTATATTTTTTAGGCATTTTTAATACCTTATCTAATAATGGCATTAATTCAGATTCTAATAATTCAAAGAATGAATCATAATCAGCTTGAGTAAAATCATCTTCCATTTCATCTAATAAGACATCATATCCTTTATATTTATTTTCTAAATATGATAATCTTTTCTTTTCCATTTTAACAAGCTTATCTAAATTAGCTTCAAAAATACTATAATCTAATGATTCTCTTGCTTCTTCCCAAGATACTCCTGTTTCAGCTATTAAATCATATTCTTCAAATAATAATTCTTTGGGAATTCTTCTAATCTTTTCTAATTCAATATATTCTTTTTTTATTTTCTTTTCAGTTATCTCATCAACATTTAAAGTATTTAAAATCTTTTCTAAATTATAAAAATACTCATCAGATGATTTAATATCTAATTCTAATTTTGAAAAATAATTGCTTACCTCATTAGATCTTCTTTTATCCTTTTTAGGACAAACTGTTGCTTCATCAAAAGAAATAATGTTTGCAGCATATCTATAATTTTTTAATTGTTCCTGAGCACGATTATATTTTTCTAAAGCATTCATTTTAATATCTCCCCTTTTGCAACCTTCATAGCAACCTTTAATCCATCTAATGCAGCAGATGTAATACCACCAGCATATCCTGCTCCTTCTCCCATTGGATATATGCCTTTAATAGAAGATTCTAAATTTTCATTCCTTAATACTCTTACTGGAGATGAAGATCTAGATTCAATACCTATTAATATTGCATCATCATAATTAAAGCCATGAAGCTTTTTATCAAAATCTATAATGCCTTCTTTTAATCCTTCAATAACATAAGAAGGAAGACATTTACTTAAGTCTGTTAAGCATAAGCCATGAGGATAAGTTGTTTTTACACTTCTTAAAGATTTTGCAACCTCATCATTTAAAAATTCTTTAATTAAATTGGCTGGTGCCTTATAATCTTTAGATATTTCAAAGGCTAATCTTTCATATTTTTCCTGATAATCAATTCCATCAAGTACATTACCCTTATCATAATCAGATGGCTTTACATCAACTAATAAAGCTGAATTTGAATTAAAATTAGCTCTATCATTATTACTCATACCATTAGTAACAATTGAAAAATCATCAGATGTAGAAGCAAGAACATAGCCTCCTGGACACATACAAAATGTATAAATACCACGATCATTTTTATGAGTTGAAAGCTTATAATATGCAGCAGGCAAATACTTATAGAATTTACCATATTGAGCCTTATCAATTAATTCTTTAGGATGTTCTACTCTAACCCCCATAGAAAAAGCCTTTTGTTCCATATCCATATGCATATCATTATACATATGTCTTATAGTATCCTTTGCTGAATGTCCTAAGCCTAATAATAAATGATTTGTTTTAAAATCATCTAATCCTTCAACCTTAACAATTAATTCATCATTAATTCTTTTAGCATCAATGAATTTATGATTAAAATAGAATTTACCGCCAAGCTTTTCTATTTCAAGTCTTATATTTTTAACAACTATTTCTAAATAATCAGTACCAATATGAGGCTTTGCTTCATATAAAATATTTTCTTTAGCTCCATGAATATAAAATTCATTAAAGATATATTTTATTAATGGACTTTTAACATTAGAAACAAGCTTACCATCTGAAAAAGCTCCTGCCCCACCTTCACCAAATTGAACATTAGAATTTGGATTTAAAACCTTATGATTTAAAAAATCATTAACCTCTTCTTTTCTTTCTTCTATTTTAGAGCCACGTTCAATTATAATTGGCTTAGCATTACATCTTGCTAAATAAAGTGCGGCAAGCATACCTGCAGGTCCAAATCCAACAACTATAGGAGATTTCCCCTCCCATTTAGGGTATGTTATTTTAACCATATCATCCTTATAAATTGAAATATTTTTTCCCTTTAATGCTTTATCAGTTTCTACCATTAGCTTATAAATAATTTTAATATCATCCTTATGTCTTGCATCTATAGACTTTTGGATAATCTTAAAACTAAATTTATTCAATTTAAATTTTTCTTTAATAATATCTTCTAGTCTACCATCCATATCAGGAGATATTTTAAAATCACTTATTTGATATTTCATTTTTTATATCCTTATATACCTCTATTGCATCACAAAATGCATTCATTAAATTAAATCCACCACATATTCCATCTATATCAATTACTTCACCCATTGCATAAATTGAATTATCGTTTTTTAAGCTTAAATTATCATTTAAATTTGATAAATCAATTCCACCTTTAGCAACCTGCGCAAATTCCATTTCATAAGTATTTATAATAGGAATAATAAAATTATGGGGATCAATATTACATACATTAATATATTCTAATAGCTTTGGATTCAAAACAGAATCTAAAGCATCATAATCCTTATCTAATAAATCAATTTTAATATAAGGATTTTTTATTTTATTTAGATGATTATAATAGCTTGATTGATTCATAATAACAATTCCTGAAATTCCAAAATCTTTAAAAATTATTTCACCAGATTCTTCATGAATCAATTTATTATCATTATATAATATTGTTTTAGCCTTAGCTCTAACGCCTGAAATCTTTTTTATATTAAGATTTGTTT
The DNA here is from genome assembly GCA_017524905.1 of Acholeplasmatales bacterium. GTDB lineage: Bacteria > Bacillota_I > Bacilli_A > Acholeplasmatales > Anaeroplasmataceae > Anaeroplasma. Next base: position 5,177 of record JAFXUP010000111.1, read on the forward strand.
TAAAGCCAACAAGTGATGGCTTAAAATCATTAATTTTTAAATTTAAAGATTTTAAATAATCATAATTAAAGCTTTTAAATGATGCAGGTGAGCCTGTTGCTAAGATAAGCTTATCAAAAGGTCCATAATTATTATTTAAATAATATGAATTATTCTTCTTTTCTATTTTTAATATTTCTTCATTAATAATATCTTTTTTGATATTTTTTAATAAAATATTTAACACAGAAAGTGATGATTCACTTATAGGATACATTCTTCCTTCATCATCTGATTTAGTATATATTTTTAATTCTTTAAAATAATCAAATAATTCCTTTTGATTATTTTGGATGATTTTAGCTAATCTATTATTATGATAATATTTACTATCAAAATTTAAATTAGAAATATTACATCTACCATTTCCTGATGCTAAGATTTTAGAACCTATCTTACCCTTATTAAAAATAGTATAATTTATATTTAATTTTTCTAATAAAGTAGCAAGCATAAGCCCTGAAGCTCCTGCCCCAATAATAGCTATTTTCATCTATATTCACCCAGTTTATTATATACTTTTAAGGATAAAAAAGAAAGACCTACAAAAGTAGGTCTAATCTTATTATCTGTTTTGATTTAATTCCTTATCGATGTTATACATTCTCTTCTTTAATTTTTCAATTCTTTCATCGATAGGGTTGATGATGTTTGCAATTTCACGCTTCTTTGTTGTGATTTGCTTACGAGTCTTTTGTAATTCTTCCATGAAGGCTGCACGTTCCTTACCAGAATATGTAGGATTATCCTTTAATACTTGAAGTCTAATTGCTTCTTCTTCAAGCTTCTTTAATTCTGTAAGTTTTGGCATCTTTAACTTACTATTTTCAAGTTCGAATACTTCATGGTCTAACTTAGAACGTTCGTCTAATAATTGTTGCTTTTCTTCTTGGTGTTCTTCCCAATACTTTTCGTTCTTAACCTTTTGTTCAACACGGTCACGCTTACGAATATCAACGAACTTAGCATCAAGCTTCATCTTAGCCTTTTGAATCTTTTCTAGACGGATATTCTTTTCAGACATTGAGCAAGCAGTTGATTCTTTAAATTTAGAACCAGATTGCTTGTAGCTTACTGCACGAATGATATTTTCATGCATTTTTACTAAATTCTTTAAGATTGCAGTAACAGTACCATGACGCTTAGCTAAATCAATTAAGTAATCCCATACTTGGATACATTGATCTTGAGTTTCCTTAAATTGTTGTAAAGCTGCGTCTGTTTGTTGTTCTTTTCTCTTACCAAATTTAGTAGTAGCGTTCTTACTTACTTCGTTAACTAATGCAGCAACATTAGAAGCTAATCTATCTTCATAAGTGATGATATCAACACCGAATGTTTGGTTAGCCTTTCTCATGATAGGATCAACATAGTCAATCTTATCTTTAATGTTATTGAATTCTTCATCACTTGGATTTTTCTTAAAACCTTGAATGTTTTTCATGATGTAGTCAATAGCAATATCCATACAGTTTGTACGAACTGTGAATGCATAATCTTCATATTCTGCCTTAGTAGCATTTGAAAGACATGTATTCCAGCAGTTGATACTTTCAACTAAACGGAAATTTCCCATTTGGTTTTTACCAGCACAGTTTCCCTTCATTAACCATGCATCGCAGTTTGTAGCATCAATTTCAATGATACGGTTTGCATATTGTTCAGCATCTACAAAGTTTTCTGAATCATATGCTGTTTGAGCTAAGATGAATAGGTTTTGGATCATCTGAGCCTTTTCTCCAACCATCTTTGGAATTTCTGGTGCGACAGGCTTTTGAACAGGAGCTGCTTTTACAATTTGCTCTTCTGGTTCAGCTACAGGTGTAACAGGTGTTACAGCCCTTTTAACTACAACTCTTTTTACCACTGGTTTTTTAACAACAACTCTTTGTGGTTGCGCTGATGATACATTAGAAACAATTCGCTTCACAGCGCTTGGATCGTTAGAAGGTGTTCTTTGTTGAACTACGACCTTTCTTACAGTAGTTGGCACAGCCTTAGGTGCTAACACTGGATCTTCATTAGCGAATTCTTCTTCGTCATGCTCTTTTTGAGCGATTGGTGCTTGTGCAGTTTGACTTGGTGTACTTGTTTTTGGTGAAGAGCTTGCTGTTGCGCCTTGTGCATCGACATCTACGAATAATTTTCTAGCCTCTGCAACTGTATACTTGGCACCACATACTTGGCATACAAAGAATTCCCCTTCTTTGATGAAGTCTGATTCTCCACATAGTTCACAAACTATTTTCTTCATTTTTTTCTCCTTTTACTATTATAATGTCCTACCCGTTTGAGTAACAAAATAAAATGTAGTGAATAATTTTTATAAATAATTAAGGTAGGCGAAGTTTAATTCATGCACATACAAAATGGGTACTATCGCACAATTAATATTAAGCACCAAATACTAATTATGTTTATTATCAAGTAAAGCGTACGTTTGTATGGTTTGGGATGCAGTAATAGCTATTTAATTACGCCCAATGCACCATCTTATCTTGTTAATCATTTTATTAAAATTAAAGTTAAAACTTTAATAGTAATCATTATTAAATTTTAAATGCGTAAAACATAAATAAACACTTACCCCATACGCACTTCTAAGTATATATATTTTACCAAATTAAGAAAAGGTTTTCAAGCCACTTTAAAAATAACTAAAATGGCAAAAATAAATGTCGATTTTTTATAATAAAAATGACAAAAAAGGAAGATTAATCTTCCTTTTCATCACATAAATATTTTAATGGAATTTTATAAAAATCCTCATATATATCTTTCCATATTTGATAATTCTTATCTCTTAACATATTTATGTTTTCATTAACAGATAAATTATTATCAGGATAAATTGGTTTTGCTACATGTAAAGTATAGGCTTGAATAGGAAAACCATCATCACCTATTTGATCAGTATCCCTCATTGTAATAAAGCAAGGTAAGACTGGAACATTATTTTTAGCAGCAAAGCTAAAAGCACCCTTTTGAAGTGGCTTTGGCTTTCTATAGTTCCACCACATACTTTGTTCAGGATAAATTAATACAATTTCACCTTGCTTTAGCAAAGTGTTTGTAGCTCTCATAAATTCTTTTAAAACTTCAGGATTTTTAGATAATGGTAAGGTTCTACAATTACGCATTAAAGAACCATAAAAGCCTGGAAAGCTTGTATAATTACCTTCTCTTATAATTCTATAAAAATGTCTTTTCTTCTTTTTAAATTGAATTGAATTTCTATAAATTATTTCAGCGGCAAATGAATCAAATGCATTGAAATGATTCAATGTCATTACAGCTCCTGAATTTAATGAATCAATATTTTCAATACCAATAATATCATCAATAATTAAAACCTTATTTTCGATTATTTGATTTAAGAATTTTTTAGCCCGTTTAAAGGCAAACCAAGTTTTAATTTTAGAAGATAGCTTTTTTCTTAAAAAATCTACCTCACCTGGCTTTAAAGGTCTAGTTTCAGGATCATCTTCAACATCAATGTCGAATTTTCCTTCTTTTTCTAATTCTTCAATACGCTTTAAAACAAGAAGACGATCTTCTGATTTTGGTTTTGGAGTATTCTCCATAAAATCATCTCCTATTTTAAAGATTTTCTAGCTCTTTTAGAAGCAACTAAAGTCTTATTAGCCTTTGCAAGCTTCATTTTATAATAATTATCAGGTCTTTCAATTTCTGATACAACTAAATCATTGATTGCAGTTAAAACATTTAAAGCTTTTTGTCTTTGTTCTTCAGTATAAGTTTCTAAGCCATGCTTTAATTCATCATAATAATCAGTCATTGCAGCATATTCCCAGAAATAATTAGCTAATCTACAATCTAAGAAATACCAAGGCTTAATAGACATATCATAGTGAATGATATGAATATCTTCTTCTTGAACTGGGAAATCTAAGAATTTAAATGTTTGAGCATTCCATTCTAAGTCTAAGAATTTAATTCTGCCATTGCAAATAACATTTAAATAGTCCTCATCTTGAGTTACAACAAATTTATATTCTCCTAACATCTTAACAAATGTTTCAAGAATTTTTTCTTCTCTAAATCCCTTAACATCCATTAACATAACACCAGCATTAATAGTTTCATATCTAGAAATACCTAAAACCTCTTCGATATATCTACCATATAAATCTACTTGTACGAATGCTTGTTCATGAGCACCAGCAATTAAGTTATTTTCTAAGTCAATATTATATAATTTAGCAATGTCATCTAAAATAACAGTATCACCATCAATATAGATAACCTTGTCAAATTCTGGGAACATATCTGCAATAAAGAATCTATAATATGTTGTCATATTATAATAATCTCTTACAAATAGCTTTTCTTTTATAGCATTAAATTTGTCAGTAACATCATCAAATTTAATTTTTACATTTTCTGTTTCTAAAGTTCTTGTTCTTCTAATTGTTTCTTCTGTGATATCAGTATTTAAAATATGAATTTCATATTGTGTTTCTGGATTACAATTTTCAATCATTGATTTAATTGAAACATTGATATATTTCATATAATTATTATCACAGATATAAAATATAGGTACAATATTATTTCTCATTTTTAATCCTCTCTTCATACTTTCCCTTTAAGTATATATATTCATACAAAACATCATCAAATTGATAATAATGGAATACCTTATGAACTAAGCTAACCTTCCATTGCTTTATGTTAGCTGTATGTGGATAAGGTAACCAGAATAATCTTTTAGAAAAATGTCTAACAACTGTATGCTTGTGTAAGAATTTTTGATCATTAAATTTTTGAGGTAGCATTTTTCTTTTTGTTGTAGATCTTAAAATAGCACTTTGATCTGCAAAAGGTAAATGCTTAACCTTTAATAAATCTCTTGCCTTACCTAAAAGATTTGTTTCCTTACATCTCTTTAAATTAAATAAAAGCACACCGGCATTTATATAATTAGGTTGAACAAGATATTTACCATAATGGTCTCTTGCAGCAGCATATTCATATTCTTCAACATCAATATTATATAAAAGCTCAATATCTCTATTAAACATAATATCAACATCTAAATATAATAGCTTATCTGGCATATTAGGAACCATATCAGCGAATAATCTAATTAATGTATATGGTGAACAGTAACATCCTTCATTAGGACAACCTTTGAATTCTTTATTATATATATCAGTTACATCAACCTTAATAATTTTGTTTTCAGGATGATATTTTTTAACAACTTCATCTAAATAAGAAATTAATCCATCACTAATTGGTGTATATTTAGGATTTAAGTGACTAACATCCATTGTGAAAACATAGAAATTGAAAGGCCCTTGATATTTACTTCTTTTAAAAATTGATAATGCACATGTTAAGATTCCATCAAAAACATATTCATTTCCACAAAATAGTATATTTATCACTCTTTCACTTCCTTTTTAACATATTTAATATATTCAACATTTGAATTTTTACTTCTTAAAACTTGTTGGTTATAAATTTTATCCCTTAGATTTTCTCTAGCATCCTTCATTGATAAGCCCTCATCAGGATAGAAAGGACCATCTATATAAGTTACCATCTTAGGCTTTTTACCAAATTTTCTTTTTACATAAGTATTAGTTAAAGCAAAAGCTGGAACATTATAATGAATAGGATAGCTAAATGATAATGATTTATAAGGTCTTATTTTTGTATAATATGGCCAAATATGAGCTTCAGGATAAATCATTATAAATCTTTTTTCTTCAATTCTTTTATCTAAGCATCTATTGAAATTCTTCATTGCCTTAGCATTAGCAGGTAAAGGAATAGCTCCTAAGCTTGCTATAACATGCTTAATAACAGGAATTGACATATTATTTGGATTAACGATTACAAAAGCATCCTGTGGTGTAGAAATCATTGATGGTACAAAAGCATCAGCAATATTATGAGTATGATTACCATAAACTATAACAGCTTGCTTTTTATACTTCTTGAAGTTCTTTCTTCCAATTACCTTATGATGTAAAGTAATTTTAAGATATAAAGCTGCAAGAGGTGTCGCAACAATTCTATACCAAAAAAATCTAGTAAACTTTTTCCAAATACCTTTTGGTAAATATATGTAATTTTCATCAATAACCCTAGGTTTAAGGTTATCACCAGCGAACTCATCATTAAGTTCATCGGTATAATAAATTATTTTTTCCATATTATTTCCCCAAAAACCGATTCTATTTTATAATAAATAATTTTTAAATCAATATTTTCAAAATATAATGATGATTCTAACATTAGTAGAGCACTTTTTGGCCACTCTACTCACAGTAGAATCCCCTTATTTAAACCTTTTTTTCTCTATTTTTTTATGTTATAATACAAATATGAACGATTTAAAACATATTATTTCAAACAACCTAGTAGAGTTGAGAAAACGTAAGAAATATACTCAACAGGATCTAGCAAACATGTTAGGATACTCAGATAAATCTATATCTAAATGGGAGAAAGGAGACTCACTACCTGATATAGAGACACTATATCAAATCTGTAATCTTTACAATGTTACTCTAGATTATTTAACCCATGAAGGAACATGGGATGATAAGCAAGATTTCGTTATAAAGAACTACTATAGAAGAAACAAAATACTAATTGTATTAATGGTATTAAGTGTTGTATGGACTATCGCTATAGCCGTACTAGCTTATTCTATTTCCTTTAAAGCGGGTGTTCCATATTGGACAGCTTGTACATGGGCCGTTCCTGCTTCTGCTTTAGTTTTACTATACTTCAATAGAAGATGGGGTAAAAGAAATTGGAAATATCCTATAATTGCAATTCTTATTTGGACCGGACTTGCAGCTATCTACTTGCAGCTTCTATATCACGAACAAAACATTTGGCCTATATTTATATTAGGTATTCCTGTACAATTAGTAGTTGTACTATGGAGCCAAATTAGAAATGAAGATATTTAAAAAGCTCTTTTTAAAGAGCTTTTTTTATGCACAAAGATTCAACACAAAAGAATTAATCTTATTTGCTGATTGCTCTTCAAAAGCATCATCATATACAATATATTTAATGCTTGTGCTATTGCATAAGCTTTTCATTTTTAAAACATCTTCTTTTGATGCATTAGGAGCTGTAACTAAGATAATTCTAATACCATTATAAATTAATTCTTCTACTGCTTCCTTAAGATTATCATCAAATGATTTTAAGGAAATAATACAATGAGAATAATTATAATGCTTAATAAATTCTTTTATATAATTTTTAGCTTTAATAGATGTTAATTGCTTAGAACTAATATTATCAAAATCAAATTTGTTTTTAAGCTTTGTTAATATTTTATTTTGTTTTACTCTAAACTTTCCATCACTATAAGAATTAGATAAAAATAATTCATCACTAAGTAATAATGCTTTCTTTTTCATAATTGTATCCTCCTTACTATGCAACCATATCATCTAGTTTGCAATACTAGTTTAAATCATTTTAATATATGTGTCAATAGTTTTTAGTAATTTTATTGTGTTTTTTTGAATAATGTGATACAATGTTGACATAGTGAGGTGTAACATTAATGGATAATATTAAGAAAACTCTTGAGGTATGGTTAAACGAATTAAATAATTTTAGTTTTAAAAGATATGAAGAATTACCTGATATCGAATTATATATGGATCAAGTAGTTACTTTTTTAGAAAAGCAAATTAAGATTTTCCAAAATACATCTTTAGATAAACAAATCACTTCTTCTATGATTAATAATTATGTTAAAGGTGAAGTTGTATCAGCTCCTATTTCTAAAAAATATAATAGAGAGCATTTAGCAGCAATCGAAGAGGTTATCACCTTAAAACAAGTATTATCTATAGCTGAAGTAAAACAAATACTTGATGAAAGATATAAAGATAGTCCAGAAAAAGGAGATACCTTCAATTCATTCAATGAATTACAAACAGAAAAAATTACTTCTACAGTTAATGAAGCATTTAAGCATTTAAATGATATTGATGATAACGATACTAAAGCTTTAGTAAATTTAGCATTAGATTTTTCTTTATCTGCAGTTGCATATATTAACATTGCAAAAAAGATTTTATTCTTAACAAGAGTTTATGATGAATTAAATAAACCTGAAGATGAAAAAGAAAAGGATAAAGAAAAAGATAAAAAGAAAGATAACTAAAAAAAAGCCTGTTAGATTTTATTCTAACAGGTTTTTCATTTGCTAAACTTCATTTTCTTTTATAGGTTCATCTTTATTTTCATTAACATCTTCAATAAGATTATCATCCTTTTTAATATCTTCTACCTTTTCACTCAATTCCTTTTGGAATTCAGATTGCTTATCATCAATTAAGCTTTCACTTGGAACACTTAAATTATTAAATGGTTCTATAACCTTATCAAGCTTTTTATTATAACTAATTGTACTTAAAGTATCTAAGCAAAAATTAACTCTCTTTCTAGATGTATCATCTAAAGTTTGAAGGTCATCACCTTTAATTTCATCATTTACTGTTTTATTAGGAAATTTATGTAAAAGGTATGCAATAGTTGCCTCTTTTAGCTTTTCATCATTTCCAAAATCCTTATTATTTTCATCATTATAATTTTTTAAAGCTTTCACATAATTTTTATATTCATTCGAAGTTCTTCTAAAGAATCTTTCAAAGAATCCACCTTTATGCTTATCAATAATGTCATCTAATGATTTAGCTTTACCGTAATACATTTTAGCATTTAGACGCTCAACAAAAAATTTAGTTTTTCCTTTATTAGTTTCATAATCTTTATATGAATCTTTCATTTGATTTAGCTTTTCTACCATTTTAGAACAATGCTCTTTCCATTTTACTTGCTCTTGATCAGTTTCATCAATTTCTTTATTAGCATATTCTTGAGCAATTTCTTCTAAGCATTTTACTGGTTCTTTTAAGAATAGTTTTATTCTTTTATCATATTCTTTATCATTAACGCCAACCTTTTCTAAATCTGTATGATCAAAATCATCAACATTATTATTATATTCATATCCAACCTTTTTATCATCTATTCCTTCAGCCATCTGTTTTTTAGAAAAATAAATTAAATCTTCTAATGAACAATCAGCTTTCTTATCGTTAAAACCATATGATAAAACAACATGAGCAATGTAATCCATTTTTTGATCAAGTGGCTTTTCCCATTGTAAACTACTATAATACTCATTTAATTTAATATTAAAATAATTAATTCCAAAATCCTTTTTAGGCATAATATAACCTCCCTTTTTTATAGCATCATTATAACCTATAAGCTGCAACAAAACTGCCACAAAAAAATGCTGTTAATTTTAACAGCATCATTTTTTTATTTTCCTAATTCTTTACTTCTTTTTGAGCAAGCTAAGCTACATTCATAAATTGCTTTTTCAAATCCATTTTCATAAAGCTTATTTAAGCCTGCAATAGTTGTTCCACCTTTTGAACATACATTATTAATTAAAGTATCAATTGGAGTATCCTTATTTTCTAAAATCATATCCATTGAGCCTTTAATAGCAGCACATGTTAAATCTCTTGCAACATCAAAATCAATTCCTTTTTCTACTGCATAATCAATAAATGCTTTAGCAAAAAGATAAGCATATGCTGGCATTGAACCATTTAAAGCTAATGTATCATCCATTTCAGTTTCTTTTATTTTTCTTACAACACCTATTGAAGATAATATGTTAATAGCATCACTTGATAGCTCATTTTCTTTATTTGCACAAACAGTAATTGCGCCTTCTTTAATTGATGCAGGAAGATTTGGCATAGCTCTAACTATTGTTGCATTTTTAAAAAATGAAGATATATTTAATATGCTTTTTCCTGCAGCAATTGATAAAATACATCTATTTTCAAAATCAAAAGCCTTTGCTATAGGTAAAACCTCATCAAAGATTTGAGGCTTTATTGCGATTAAAATAATTTTAGATTCCTTAAATAATTGAGCTTCATTTTCTGCAAATACGAAGCCTTTTTTTAAATAATCATTTTTAATTAATTCATTAGGTGTATATAAAATAATTTCATTTTTATTATAAATGTTTGCTGAAACTACACCATCTAGTATAGCTCCACCCATTTTTCCAACACCTAAAATACCAAATTTATACATTACTTTCTTACCTCACCATTACCATAAATTTTATATTTATAGCTCATAATTTCTTTTAAACCCATTGGTCCTCTTGCATGTAGCTTTTGAGTTGAAATACCAATTTCAGCTCCAAAGCCAAAGCATCCACCATCAGTAAATCTAGTTGAAGCATTATGATATACGCAAGCACTGTCAATTAAAGCCATAAATTTTGAGGCTTTTTCATTATCTTTTGTAATAATTGCTTCACTATGCTTTGTTGAATGATTATTTATATGATTAATTGCCTCATCAATATCCTTAACAACCTTTATTGCAACAATATAATCATTATATTCTTCATAAAAATCTTCATCAGTTGCTTTTAAAACATTAATATATTTTAATGTTTTTTCGCAGCCTCTCATTTCTATTTTTAATTCACTAAATTTTTCATATAGCATAGGTAAAAATTTTGATGCTATATCTTCATCAACTAAAATATTTTCAATCGCATTACATACAGATGGTCTTTGATATTTAGCATTAACTGCAATATTAAGTGCCATATCTAAATCAGCATCTTTTTCAACATATAAATGACAATTACCAGCACCTGTTTCAATATATGGTATTTTAGCATTTGAAACTACATAATTAATTAATCCTTTAGAACCTCTTGGAATTAATAAATCAATATAATTTTTTAAAGTTATTAATTCATTAGTAACAGCTCTATCAGTTGATTCAACTAAATATATAACATCAGGATTAACAATATTTTTTATAGCATTTCTCATAACCTGAACTAATGCTTTATTTGTATTAATAGCTTCCTTACCACCCTTTAACACACAGGCATTAGCTGTTTTAATGCATAATCCTGCAATATCAACTGATACATTTGGTCTTGATTCAAATATAATAGCTATAACTCCAAATGGTACCATTACCTTATCAATAACTAAACCATTTGGTCTTTCAATTCTTTCAATTAATTCTCCTACATAATTATGTAGCGAAATTAAAGATTTAGTTGATTCGATTAAGCCTTCAATTCTTGAATCATTTAATGTTAATCTTTCAATCATTGCACTTGATAAGCCAGATTCTTTAGCATTTTTAATATCTAATTCGTTTGCCTTTAAGATAATATCCTTATTATTCTCTAAAGCATCTGCAATAGATTTAAGCATTTCATTTCTTTTTTCATTAGATAAAAGCTCTAATTCCTTTTGAGCCTTTTTAACATTTAATAAATCTTTTTCTAGCATAATATATCCTCCCTAATAATAACTAAATTATTAGCATGAATAACCTCTTCCTTAGTAAATTTATTACCTAAGAATTCAGATGATTTTTTTCCTTTAATTAGTTCAATTTCACTAGATGAATAATTACTAATACCTTTAGCAATTAAATTACCATCCTCATCAATTACATTAATAATTGAATCACTTAAGAATTCTCCTTTAACAGAAATAATTCCTTTAGGTAAAATTGAAACCTTCTTATTATTTAAAGCATCCCTTGCACCATTATCAATAACTAATGCTCCTGATGCCTTAACACGATAAATCATCCAATGCTCTTTAGATGATATTAAATGCTTTTTAGCAATAAATAATGTGCCTATTTGTTCACCTTCAATAATTTTTTCTAAATCAGAAATACGATTAGAATTACAAATAATCATATTGCCTTGAGCTTGGGTTGCAATAATTGCCGCATTAAGCTTTGTTTCCATACCACCTGTACCAACATTAGATTTATTAACACCAACCATTTTATAGATATCTTTATCGACCTTACTAACAGTATCAATGAATTTAGCATCACTAAATTCCTTTGGATTCTTATCATATAAACCATCTATATCTGAAAATAATATTAATAAATCAGCACCAATTACAGGAACAAGTAAGCTTGATAATGTATCATTATCGCCTACCTTAATTTCTTCAACTGCTAATACGTCATTTTCATTAACAATAGGAATAACCTTATTAGAAAGCATAGCTTCTAAGCTTTGAGCTAAAAACTTCATTCTATTTCTAACCTGGAAATCATCATGATTAACTAATATTTGACCACATAAAAGCCCATATTTTTTACTTGCTTCATTATAATATTCCATTATCTTAGCTTGTCCTATAGCCGCACAAGCCTGTTTTAAGGCCATTTCAGTAGGTTTTTTCTTTAAGCCTAATTCTCCTCTACCTAAGGCGATTGCGCCACTTGTAACAAGACAAATTTCTATTCCTTTATCAATTAGATTTTTAAAAGAACACATTAATTTATCTAATACATCTTTTTTAATATTCAATTTATCATCAACTAAGCTTGATGAACCTATTTTTAATATAACCCTTTTAATATCTTTCAAATCTCTCATTCTTACACCCATTTTTAATAAAATATAAATCAATTATACAATTGAGGCTTTATTTTTTCAATTATTGCCTTCATTCTTGTTACCTTTTTGAAATATTGTCCATATATTAAATCTATCTTATTTTCTCTTGCAATGATTACATCATCTTTAGAATCAATATTATCAATTATACAAATAACCTTATGATTATCACATAATTCTTTAACTTCCTTTATGTAATCAAGCATTACCTTATTAGAATCTAAAAAGAATAAATCACAATAATTATTATAAACATCATATATATTATTTGATGCTATTTTAAAACCATTTTCTCTTAATTTTTTAACTACAGAGTTTGATGCATCATCAACATAAAAACAAATGTAATTTGAAGCAATTTTATAAAATTGCATTTGTGCCTTTAAAAAATTATATAAATTATCTAATATAGTTTCTTTAGAAATTTTTATAAAAGATAATAAATAGCTTTTTGATACATCATAAAGCATCTTTTGTTCTTTAATTGCATTTGAGATTGTATATTTTTCTAAATTTACAATCAAACCTCTTCTTTTAATTACAAAATCCATATAATTATAATCAATATCATAATTATCTAAATTAGGAATAATCATATAACCAAATACATTATTATTTTCTAAATTTACAATTTGCTTATATGTTAAACCAATTTTGTTATGATCAATTGCTTCACTTATATGAGTTATTAAGCTCTTTTCTCTAAATTTAGCCTTGTGAAGCTCTGAATCAAAATGACAAATATGATTAATACTTGTCTTTATTTCTTTTGCATCATCTAATGCATCATAAGCATAATAAATAATTTTTGATTCATCATCGATTGTATTATTTTTAGGTAATCTATAAACACCTGAATTGAATAATAAATCAACTCTAGAATTTAATTTAAATAATTCATCATGAACATAGCTAAAAGCCTTTCTTAATGATGAATCTACAACTCTTTTATCATTAATATCTTTAAATAAGATTGCATATCTATCAACCTCTAAATGATAAATATTAATTGTAAATTGTGAAGCATAAAAATCCTTAAATGCTTTACCCACAGTATAAATTAATTGATTTGTAAAATTATATCCATATAATGTTCTATATAAATCAAAATCAATAATATCAACTATAGCAAGTGATAATATTTTATCTTTATAAAGCGAATTTAAATCAACAGTAAGCTTAACAGGTGTATCTAATTTAGATATAGGATTTTGATATGCTAAATTTATTAAATCCTTTTTATCATTAGCTTCTTCTGTTATATCTTCAATTATTGACAATATAGAAACCTCTCCATTATTAATCATAGGGTAGAATGTTTCTTTTATCTTTTTGATTTTATTTTCACATTTATAGCTATATTCAATTTTAGAATTCATACTCATTTGACTATAGATTTCATTTTTTAATGCTTTATAGGAAATCAAATCAGTATTATCTATTTTTGAATAAAAATCAGTAACTCTTATATCTGATACTGTTTCTAATATAGAAGATGCTTTTTCATTTAAATGAATATATCCTTCAATCTCTTCTTTTAAACCTTGATCAAAATTATTATTAATAAAGAATAATTTTTTATTATTATATTCAAGCTCATTTTGAGCTAAAGTAATTAATAATCTTGTATTAATCATTTTAACAATTAGCTTTAAAGATTCATAAGCCATTTCCTTATTAATAAATTCCTCATCACTAAAAAAGGCAATTGAACCAATTGGATTAACATCTTCAAAAAGTGGCATTGCAAAGCCATAAGGAATATCAACATATTCTTCATGAGTTACAATGTTTTTTAAAATATCAGTATAATCCTTATTTAAAAACATTTCTTGTTCATAATTATAGGCCTGATAATTTAATGTATTTTCTAAATCCTCATATGTTAATTCCTTATCATAGCATCTTTCTTTTTTATAATATAGGCCTTTATATTTTCTATCAAAATATAATAAATATATTTCTTTTATGCCATATTCTTTATCAATCGCAATTGATGCTTGTCTAAATATTTCTCTAAATTCTAAAGTAATATCGGTATTATTAATCGCATCAAAAACATGCTCAAGCTTTAAATAATTTTCTGATATTACAATATTATTAATCTTTTTATATTCAATATTAAGCTTTTGATTAATTTCACTTTTAATTAATGGTTCATCAGGCATTAAATTTAATTGAGGCTTAACATCATCATCTATATCAGTATTAGAAAAATCCTTATTTTCAATTTCAACATCAGGTATTACAATTTCTTCTTTTACCTTTTTAGATTTTTTATTTTCTTTTCTAATTTCTTTTTTTATTGCTTCATATTTTTCTATTTTAGCTTCATAATCCTTAATTGAAACAATTGTATTTGTCTTTTTATATAATTCTAGCGAAGCATAAAAGAATTCTAAGGATTCATTTAAATAATCCTCTGATGCTATATCATAATAATCAGATTCAACAATTGATGCTCTTTTATAATCAGATAAATAAATATAGCTTTTTATCATTAAGGTTGCACAAACTAAAATATGATTTTTATGAATAAATTCTTCCTTTAAATAATAATTACCATCAGATACAACCTTTGGATAATTTCCTTTTTCAAATTGTACAATTATTTTATTTAATCCTATATCAGCAAGCTCATCAAGCATTAAATTAGATTGGAAATATGATTCAACATCCTTTATTACATCTAAATATTTATCATATTCCTTTAATTCCATATAAAGCTTAGATAATTCTATTTTTGCCTCAATTACCTCATCTTTAGAAATATCTTCTCTTAAAAATTTTTCTAAAGCATTTAGCGCATCATCATATTGTTTTAAAGCTAGGTAATATTTAATTGTATCCTTTATATGTAAAACGGATTTAGAAATAGGTAAATATGATTCTTTAATTTTGATATATTTTAATACCTGATCATATCTTTTTAATTCAATGCATAAATCAATTATTCCATCACAAACAACAATGATTCCATCAAGAAGCATTGAATTAAAATCAGGAACAACCTCATATAATAATTTTAAAGCATCATTATCTTTTCCTAAATGGTGCAAAATTTCTGCTTTATAAGCTAAAGCCTTAAGGTGCTCATATGAATATTTTGTTTGAAGGCCAATGAAAAAATCAATCTTTTTGATTGAGCTATTAGTCTTATCAAGTTTTAGCACCTCTTTTAATAACATATTATCACCACTTATTTACAATTGTTCTTTCTACTTTATTTTCATTATAAAAAACTATTTTTTCATTATTTATAATCACATATCTACCATCTAAATAGGCACCTGGATTTATAAATTTAATTCCTCTATATTCAAAAAAGGAAGGACAATGAGTATGTCCATAAAAAACATAATCTACCTCACGCTCTAATGCTAGAAGGCTAATTCTTGTTAAACCTTCCTTAACTCCATATAAATCGCCATGAGTTAATAAAATCTTTTTTCCTTCAATAGTAGTTATAATTGTTTTTTCACCATCAAAATCACAATTACCTCTTACCATTATTGCGTCACTTGATTCAAATTCCCCTCTATCTCCTAAATGGAATATATAATTATATTCATTTAAATTAAAATCAATATTTCTTCTATGATTATCACTTAAAACTAAAATCCTCATTAACAAGCTCCTTAACCCTTCTTATAGCTTTAGCTCTATGTGAAATTGTATTTTTCTTTTCAAGTGAAACTTCTGCGAATGTTTTATTAAATTCAGGAATAAAGAAATGTGGATCATATCCAAATCCATTTGTTCCTCTAGCTTCATCTATAATTAATCCTTCGCATGTTTCTAAAACCTCTAAATGAGTTCCATCAGGATGGCAAACAGAAATAGCACATGAATAAAAAGCTCTTCTATCCTCTTTACCTTCTAAATTTTTAATTAATAAACGATTATTATCATCATCACTACCTGTTCCTGCATATCTTGCTGAATATATGCCTGGAGCAAAATTTAAAGCATAGCATGATAATCCTGAATCATCAGCAATGGCTGTAACATTTAAATCATGAGAAACCTGATATGCTTTTTTATAAGCATTTTCTTCAAATGTGTTACCATCTTCTATTATTTCTTTATCATATCCTATTTGTTTTAATGATTTAAATTCAATTAAATCATTTCCAAATAAGCTTTGAAATTCTCTTACCTTATTTAAATTATTTGTAGCAATTACGATTGTTTTCATTATCATTTACCTCAACTTTAATTTTATCATAAAACATTAATGTTTTAAAACAATTATATAATAAAAAAACTGCCATATTTTGATATGACAGTAATAATTACTCTATTTAGATGGTTCCATTTCTTTAACCAATTCATTTTGTTCTAATTTATTAGCTTCTTTAAATACATTTTCGATGCTTCCTAGCTTCTTAAACATTTCTAATCTTTGACGTCCTAATGATTCTTTATTTATATCTTTTTCTTCTATAAAATTATCTTCTATAGAATTTTCTAAATCCTTTTGGAAATCATCTTGTTCTAATGTATCAAGCTTATTTTCATTTTGAATATCTTCATAAGTAACATTTTTATTTTTTGCTTCTTCTAAAGCAAGTGAAAATGATTTATCAGATTCTTTTTGTTCATTTACTGATGCTATTATATTTAAAGCAAATTTTGTTTTAGCGGCAACAGTTTCTCCCTTTAAAATTGCGATTCTTGAATTTGAATCTAAATACTTATCGCCTTCTACATATGACGGAAATTTATGCTTTAGATAAGCTATAGCTGCATTTTTTAAAGCTTCTTTATTTCCATAATTTTCATTTCCTGGATTATTAAAATCTTTATATATTTTATCTAAAGATTTCCATTCATTTGATGTTGTATTGAATAATCTTGCAAAAAAGCCTGGCTTTGTTTTATTATAATTTTCAGCTAATTCTTTTCTTCCACCCATTTTATTAATTAAATTATATCTTACACCAAATGATTTATTTTCAGTAACTCTATTTAAATTTCTTTCCATATCTTCTTCATTTAAATAGTTAGCAATATATTGTGATGAACTTAATAAATTATAATTTTTATTATTAGGATTATTATCAAGAGCTAGTGATAATTTTGTTGCTTCATTTTTAATATATTGAACAGGATTAGAAATAAACATATTAGCTTTCAAATTATCTTTATTTTCTTCTTTTACTAAATCCTTAGAAATATTATATCTTGCGATTTGAATAGCTTCTTCTAAACTAATCCTCATGTCCACCATGACTTAAAAGATATCTTGTTGTATATTTCATTTTGTCTTCTATGCTTTCATATGATTCAACATTTTTTAAATAATCCTTCATAGAAACATATTTTATATTATTTAGAGTTTTTTGAGTTAGTTTCATATGTTATCCCTCCGTTTACAATTACATTCTAACAAATCATATGCAACAAATGTGCAACATAAAAATTAAAAAATCAAAAATTGTTTTATTATTAAAAATATAATATAATAAATTTGGTGATAATTTATGAAAAAATGTGTTTATCCAGGATCATTTGATCCAATTTCAAATGGACATCTAGATATAATTAAAAGAGCTGCAAAGCTTTTTGATGAGGTACATGTTGTTGTATCTTATAATATGTTTAAAAAATCAGCTTTTTCTAAGGATGAAAGAATTGAATTAATAAAGCTTTCAACTGCAAATCTATCCAATGTCATAGTAACATCATATGATGGATTAGTTGTTAATTATTGTAAAGAAAATAATATTAATGTTATTATTAGAGGAATGAGAAATTATTCAGATTATGAAAATGAATTTCAATTATTCCAATATAATAAAGATATTAATCCAACTGTAGAAACAGTTATATTATTACCTTCAAGCAAGAATCAATTTATTTCTTCTTCTGCTATAAAGGAATTAGTCTCATATGGATTAGATATTTCTAAATATGTCCCAAAACCTATTGTTGATAAAGTAATTGATAGGCTAAAGTAAAAAAGATTGGAAAATTCCAATCTCTTTTTTTATTTTAAATCTATTTTATTAAATAAAACTATACCTAATACTGTATTTAATGCTGTAAATACAAGAAGTGATATTAAGCCACACCAGAAAACCTCTAAAGATAAAATTCCACCACCTGTTACAACAATTGTTGCATATGAAGGAACTAAATAAAATAAGTATTTTAAGCTTTCAGGTGCCATATTACTTAGGCTTGAAATAACAACTAAACCAATAGTAATTAAAATTGTAAAAATTATTGTTAACGGAGTTGATTTAGTTATTAATGAAAAGAATGTTGAAATCGATGCTAAAAAGATAAATGATTCTATACCTATAATAAATCCTTTAATAAATTCAACTAATTCTTTTGAATCAAATTGATATCCATATCCAAATATTAAATTAGCTCCAATAGCTAAAATGATGAATGAAAATATAATAGCACCAACACATAATACCATTGAAGTTATTAAATGTGACAAATAAATAAATGTTTTGCTTTCACCAATCATTACTTTATTTCTAATTGTTCCATGACGAATATCTAATAAAGTAAAAACACCTGCAAAAATTGATAATAATAATCCATAATCACTTGATAATGAAAAGCATCCAAACATAATTGATTTTCCTGTAAAAAGCTCAGGAATAGGTTCGCCTGTTTCTTCTTGAACTGTTTTCATTAAAAACTTCATAACAACATCTACACCTAATGTAAATAAAGAAACACCAAAGCATACTATAAGTAAAATATAAGTCATTTTACTTTTTATCAATCTATATAAATCCGCCTTTAAAAGATTAATCATTGAAGCTACCTCCTATAAGTTTCATATAATATGTTTCAATTGTATCTTCTGATTTATTGATATTTATAATTTCTATTTTACTCTTTACTAAAAAGCGTAATATTTCATTTATATCAATTGAATCATAAATATATAATTCTTTTCCAACAATTTTAGTATCAACAAGATTCATTTTATCTTTTAATAATTGATTTAATGCTTCTAAATCTAAAGCTTCTATTACTATTCTTTTTTTAGATTGATTATGTATATCTTCAATAGTCAATTCTTTTATTAATTTACCATGAGAAATAAAACCAATTTTTGTACAAATTTTTTCTAATTCAGATAAAATATGAGATGAAATTAAGAAGGTAATTCCTTCTTTATTTAATTCTAAAATAACATCTCTAATTTCAATAAATCCTTTAGGATCAAGTCCATTCATTGGTTCATCTAAAATAATAAATTCAGGATTACTTACAAGTGTCATAGCTATTCCTAATCTTTGTCTCATACCTAGTGAAAAGCTATTAACCTTTTTCTTTGCAATTTCTTCTGGATTTAAGCCAACCTTTTTTAATAAATTTTCTTTATCAGAAAGAGTAAGCTTTACACCAGCTAAAATAGCTTGTAAGCTTAAATTATCCATAGCATTCATACTCATGTTTATGGATACTGATTCAACTATTCCACCTAATTTTTTCTTAGCTAGACTGATTTCTTTTGAATTATTATCTACTCCAAATAATTCAAAATTTCCTTCAGTTGCTGAAGCAAGACCTGTAATAAGCCTTATAATAGTGGTTTTACCAGCTCCATTTTCACCAACAAATCCGTAAATATCACCTTTTTCAATATGCATATTTACATGATCAACAGCTAAATGCTCACCATATTTTTTTGTTAATCCCTTCGTTTCTAAAACAAACATAACTCTCTCCTTTTAATTAGTCTTCATCATGAATTAAAGCAAGCTTTACAGCCTTATGCCAACCCTTTAATTTAGCACATCTTATTTCATCTGGCATTGTTGGATTAAATGTTTTTTCAATTTCTTTATTTTCAATTATTTCATTTAAATTCTTCCAATAGCCAGTTTGAAGTCCAGCTAAGTAGGCAGCACCTAAGGCTGTAACCTCAACAACCTTTGGTCTTCTAACCTCTGCCTTTAAAATATCAGCTTCAAATTGCATTAAGAAATTATTTTTACAAGCACCACCATCTACTGAAAGTGATTTAATATCTATATTTAAATCATTTTCCATAGCTTTTAATACATCATATACTTGATATGCTATACCTTCCATAGTTGCTCTTATTAAATGCTCTTTTGTAGTACCTCTTGTTATACCTGTAATAATACCTCTTGCATCTCCATCCCAATATGGAGCTCCAAGTCCTGTAAAGGCAGGTACTACATATACACCACCTGTATCCTTAACCTTTAATGAATAATCCTCTGTTTTAGATGGATCTTTTATCATTCTTAATTCATCTCTTAACCACTTAACTGCAGCTCCTCCAATAAATACAGAGCCTTCTAAAACATAATCAGGCTTTTCTCCTTCTAAAGATGCACCTAAGGTTGTAACTAAGCCATGCTTAGATTTAATTGCGCAATCTCCAGTATTCATAAGCATAAAACAGCCTGTTCCAAAGGTGTTTTTAATATCACCTTTATTAACACATAATTGACCAAATAAGGAGCCTTGTTGGTCTCCAACAATACCTGTAATAGGAATAATTGCACCTATTTGATCTATTTTTGTTTTACCAAACATATGGCTTGATGAATATACATTAGGAAGCATTTCTTTTGGTATATCAAATAATTTTAATAAATCTTCATCCCATTTTAAGGTATGAATATTAAATAATAAGGTACGAGAGGCATTAGTATAATCAGTTGCGAAAACCTCTCCTCCTGTTAAATGCCATAATAAATATGTATCTACAGTACCAAAGCAAAGCTTACCTTCCTTTGCTTTTTCTTTTGCTCCTTCAACATTATCTAAAATCCATTTAATTTTAGATGCACTAAAATATGGATCTAATCTTAAGCCTGTTTTTGCATAAACAATTTCATCTAAGGATTCATCCTTTAATAATTCTTTAATATATTCTTCTGTTCTTCTACATTGCCAAACAATGGCATTATAGATTGGCTTTCCGGTTTCTCTATCCCAAACAATAGTTGTTTCTCTTTGATTGGTAATACCAATAGAATCAATATCTTTTATACTTATTCCAGCTCTAGTTACAGCACCAAAAAGTGATGCCATTTGGCTTGATAATATTTCTATAGGATTATGCTCAACCCAGCCTGGATGAGGATATATTTGATTAAATTCCTCTTGGGCCATTCCAATAATATCACCCTTCTTATCAAAAACAATCGCTCTTGATGAGGTAGTACCTTGGTCTAAGGCTAAAATATATTTTTTATCCATAAATTAAATCCTTTCTACATTAGAGGTTGCAATAATATCTATATTTGTATTTAAAACATTTTTAACTATTATATCTCCAATATGAACTGGAGCCTCACACTCTATATCCTTTAATACATTTAATGCTTCAAATATTAATTCCTTTGGAATAGGTTCCTTTGTTTTAATTGAAACAACCTTATTAATTCCATTTTTAACTCTTACAGATGATGTTACCATTCTTAAAGGATGTAAGACTTCATTTATTCCATATGTCTTTCCTCTAGGACAAGTGTTTCCAGTTACTATTATATTAGATTTATCGCTATCATCAACACTTAAATGACATCCCATAGGACAATTAATACAAATTAATTCTTTCATAAGTTAGCTCCTTAAATAAACCTTTATTTCTTTTGCGCTACGAAGTTTTTTAACCTCATCGCTTCCTAAATCAATAGTTTGCATCTCACCTGGGGCAACGACTTGCTTCATTTTTGAATAAATAATTTCATCATCTACCATTACTTCTAATCTTACATGCTTATAAACATTATCGACTCTTAGCTTTAAATTCATCGGATCAAAATTATCATTTTTTAATATTAATTCAGGAACAACATATCTAACACCATTTGATGTTTTAATCTCTGTTGAAGAAATCTTTTCTTTATTTTTAGAATTAATGTATAAAACAGCTTTTTTACCTGCTTCTTTTGCTTCCTTAGATACAAAATCAACTAAATCATGAACATGAAGCACATTACCACATTCAAAAATACCAGGTATATTAGTCATTAAATTATCATCTACTATTGCACCTCTTGTTATTCTTGAAATAGATACATCTGC
The DNA here is from genome assembly GCA_017524905.1 of Acholeplasmatales bacterium. GTDB lineage: Bacteria > Bacillota_I > Bacilli_A > Acholeplasmatales > Anaeroplasmataceae > Anaeroplasma. The sequence continues at coordinate 27,777 of JAFXUP010000111.1, forward strand.
TCCTCTTGCAAGCTCATTTTCAGGTAATAAGCCAACAGATAACAATAAGGTATCACATTTAATTTCTTGAGCAGTTTCCATTTTAGGATTTAATTTTTCATCAACCTCTGCAATAATTACTGATTCAACTCTATCATCACCTTTTATTTCAACTACTGTATGTGAAAATAAAAGAGGAATATTAAAATCATTTAAGCATTGAACAATATTTCTATTTAAGCCACTAGAATAAGGCATTAATTCAATTACAGCCTTAACCTTTGCACCTTCAAAGGTCATTCTTCTTGCCATAATTAAGCCAATATCACCAGATCCTAAAATAACAACTTCTTTTCCAGGCATTAAACCATCAATATTAACAAGCTTTTGAGCTGTTCCAGCTGAATAAACACCAGCAGGTCGAGATCCTGCAATATTAATAGCACCTCTAGGGCGTTCTCTACAGCCGCAAGATAAAATAATAGCTTCTGCATCAATTAATAAAAGTCCATCACTAGATAAGGCTTTTACTCTTTTATCATTTGAAATATCTATTACTGTTGTATTTAATAAATATTTTATATTTCTTTTTTTAACCTCATCAATAAATCTTTGAGCATATTCTGGTCCTGTTAATTCCTCATTAAATGTATGAAGCCCAAAACCATTATGAATACATTGGTTTAAAATTCCTCCTAATTTATCCTCACGCTCTAAAATTAAAATATCTCTTTCACCACTATCATATGCTGAAATTGCGGCAGCAAGACCAGCAGGTCCTCCTCCTACGATTAAAACTCTAACATTCATTAGTCTTTAATCCTCCCTTCAACAATGAAAGACTTATTACCTCTTTTGGTAATATCTTCCATAGATAAACCTAATTCTTCTTTTAATATTTCCATAATCTTTGGAGTACAGAATCCCATCTGACATCTACCCATACCAGCTCTAACTCTTCTTTTTACTCCATCTAAATCAACTGCCCCAGGAGTTCTTCTTATAGCTTCTTTAATTTCAGCCTCGCTAACAACCTCACAGCGACAGATAACATGTCCATATTCTTTATTTTCCTTTATAGCCTCTTTAAGCTCATCATCTGTCATATGACTAATATGCTTTATAGCTTTTCTTATAGGATTAAAATTTAAATTATTCTCTAATTTTAAATAATTAGCAATTTCTTTTGCTGAATAAGACGCTATAGCTGGAGCTGATGCTAAACCAGGTGATTCTATTCCTACTAAATTAAATAATCCTTTAACATCCTCACTAAATGAAACAATAAAATCTTCATTTTCCTCATGAGCACGAAGTCCAGAAAATTGAGTAATTATTCCACCCTTTGGTAAACTAGGAACAGATATTAAAGCTTTTTTCCATACCTCATTTAATCCATCTGGTGTTGTCCATGTTAAATCCTTATTACTAACATCTAAGGCAGTAGGACCAACAATAATATTTCCATGACATGTTGGAGATACTAAAATACCCTTACCCATTTTAGTTGGTAATTGGAATAATGTTTTTTTAGAAATATATGAATATTCTTTATCTAATAAAACATATTCACCCTTACGAGCTATAATATGATATTTATGATTAGATAGCATATTATTAATTTCATCACTATGGCATCCAGCAGCATTAACTAAAACTTTAGTTTCATATTTTTTACCATCTAAAGTCTTAATTATAAATAAATCATTTTCTTTATGAATATTAATAACTTCTTTATTAAATTCAAATCTAACACCATTAGAAGCCGCATTTTCAGCCATTGCTATACACATTTCATAAGGTGAAACAATTCCTGAGGTTTCGGCATATAAGCCTTCAACAACAAGAGATGAAACATTAGGCTCCATTTTTCTTATCTCATCACCTGATAAAATTTTGCAGCCTTTTACATTATTTAGTCTTGCTCTTTCCATTAATTCATCTAATGTTTTTCTTCCTTCTTTAGAAAAAGATAAAACAAATGCGCCATTTTGCTTAAATGGAAAATCCAATTCCTTACTTAAATTAGGATATAATTTTGCTCCTTCAACATTAAAAAAAGCTTTTTTAGAATTAGGCTTTGCATCAAAGCCTGCATGAACAATTCCTGAATTAGCTTTTGTTGTACCACATGATACATCATTATTTTTTTCTAATACTAAAATATTGGCTTTATATTTAGACAATTCTCTTGCAATAGATGAGCCTATAATACCAGAACCAATTATGATAATATCTTCCATAATCATCCACATCTCCTATTTATAAAATCGTTTTCATTAAACTTATTATATCATAAAAAGCTTAAAAAATGATACCTTTTCTCTCATTTTTTATAATTAATAGAAAAAGATAAAACCTATAAAAAAAATTCCTAAAAATTAGGAATTCTTTTTCAATGATTTTACATATTTATTTAATTTAGCATATATAGGTAGCATCAATTCTTCTTTAACAACGTTTTTAACTTCATCTATTGCCACCCATTGTAATCCACTATTTTCATCTGGCTTAATTGTTAATTTTTCAAATTCATCTGCAATAATTAAATATGTTGCATTTAAATGAAGATGAGCATTAACAAATTTCCCATTTTTAATATGAGGAGCAACAGGTAATATTTCAACTGAAATAATATCATCACTATATGGGTATATATTTGTAAGGCCTGATTCTTCTTTTACTTCCTTTAAGGTTACTTTCAAAAGATTAGGATCTTTATCAGTATGACCACCAAGCCATCCCCAGTTTTTATAAATATTATGATAATTTAATAAAACCTTATCCATTTTTTTATTAACAACCCATGCTGATGCTGAAAAATGAGCTATTAAATTATTTCTATCTAATGAAAAATCTCCATATTCATCTATAAAATCAAGCATTACTTTTAAATCTTTTTCTTCTTGTTCACATGTTGGAATATATTTTTTTAAATCTTCTTTATACATAAAACCCCATAAAAAATTATAAGGAAGCAAAAAGCTTCCTTACATTTTATTTATTTTAAAATTAAATTATTCAGCCATACCAGCTGTAATGATTGCCATCTTATAAACTTCATCAGCATCACAACCACGAGATAAATCATTGATTGGAGCATTTAAGCCTTGTAAAATTGGACCATAAGCAGCATAGCCACCTAGTCTTTGAGCAATCTTATAACCGATATTTCCTGCTTCAATAAGTGGGAAAATGAAAGTATTTGCTTGACCAGCAACTTTTGAATCTGGACACTTAGTCTTAGCAACTACAGGAGATACTGCAGCATCGAATTGGAATTCACCATCGATAACTAAGCTTGGATCCATCTTCTTAGCTTCAATTACAGCATCATGTGATAATTGAACTGTTCCACCCTTACCAGAACCATAAGTAGAGAAGCTTAATACAGCAACCTTTGGATCAATTCCAAAGAATGCAGCTGTCTTTGCAGTTTCAACAGCAACTTCTGCAAGCTTTCTTGCAGCTGGTACTAATACTTCACCAGTAGTTTTATCTACTGTATCTTCATAAGAAATATTAATTGCACAGTCGCCCATTGCAATTCTTTCTTCCTTACCATCTTTTTCTCTAAATAAGATGAATGAAGATGATACTAAGTTAGCACCCTTTTTAGTCTTTACTAATTGTAAAGCTGGTCTAACTGTATCAGCTGTTGAATAAGTAGCACCACCTAATAATGCATCAGCCTTACCCATCTTAACTAGCATTGTACCAAAGTAATTTGATTTTGCTAAAGCTGCCTTACATTCTTCAGGAGTCATTTTACCCTTTCTTAATTCAACCATTTTATTTACCATTTCATCCATACCTTCATAAGTAGCTGGATCTAAAATAGTAGCTTTAGAAACATTAAAGTTTCCTTCTTTAGCCTTTGCGTTAACAGCTTCAACGTTACCACAAAGAATAACATCCATTAAATCTTCTTTTAATAATCTATCTGCTGCAGATAAGATTCTAGCATCTGTACCTTCAGTAAATACGATTGTTTTCTTACTAGCCTTTAAGTTAGCTAATAACTTATCAAACATTCCCATTATAATTTTTCCTCCAATTATTATTTAATGATTAAATATATTTAATCACTACCATAAGATATTTAACTACTTTTATAAAATAAAGTCAAGTTAGCTATTAGTTTTCTTCTTTTTGTTCTAATTCTTTATTTTCTTCTTTTTCATTTTCAGTTGTATCAGATAATTCAATATTATTCTCTTTTAATATTTTTTCAATCTTTTTTGTTGTTAAACCTACTACCTCATCAATATGAGTTGTAAATGCAATACCTTGACCTGGAGTTTCAAGTCCAACCTCTTGATAAATAACATGTAATATTTTTTCTCTAATTTTTGAATTAACTAATATTAATACTATTTCTTTTTCAGGATGAATAACAATTCCATATTTAGATTCAGCATCAGGTCTTGATGTACCTCTTGCATTTATAATTGTTCCACCTTTAACTCCATTTTTAGTTGCGACCTCCATTACTTGGTCGCCATATCCTTGATTAACTATAGCTACAATTAAATCATGTTGACTTGCTGCCATATTACGCTACCTCCATGTCGTTATTTGCCAAAAAGTTATAAACCATTACACCAATTACTGATGTAATAGGTACTGTAAAAGCAATACCTTTACCATTTCTTAATTTAAAATATTTATCTTCATAATCTGCTAATATTTTAGATATTTTATCCTCAGGTACAATAGATAAAATTACACCTTTTCCTTTGTCAGCAAATCCAAGTATTTTTGCAAGATCTGTAGGGGCAGTACCATGACCATATAATACAGTTTGCATATTTACACCAAAGCCTTGTAACACGTTAATATAAAAATCTATTTTACTCCTATCTACAATTGTAAATAATATTTTAATTTTTTTAGGAGCCTTCAAGGCTTCCTTTTTTTTAGGAGATTTTAAATTCTCTTTTTTTTCTTTCATCCGCATATTTTTCACCTAAAAATAAATAATTTGTTCATCATCTTTTGCACTCTTAAGCATCTTAGTTCTTTTAATTTTGTTATATTTTAATCTAACTTCTGATTTAAAGCCTAATAACTGAATTGTAATCAAAGGTGTTAATGCAACCATTGCAACAACACCAAAGGCATCATTCAATAAATTATTAGGATTTATAACAGAACAAACACCAATAGCAAAAGGCAATATAAAACTTGATGTTAAAGGTCCTGATGCAACTCCACCTGAGTCAAACGCAATAGATGTATAAACTTTAGGAACAAAAAAAGATAATCCTAAAGATAATAAATAACCTGGAATTAAATAATATAAAATTGAAAAATCAAAAATTATTCTAATAAGTGATAAAAAAATTGAAATTCCAACACCAGCAGATAAAGCAATAAGCATTGATTTTTTAGTTACACCGCCCATTGTTACTTCTTCAACTTGCTTTGTAAGCACATGAACAGCAGGTTCAGCAAGTACTACAACAGCTCCAATAACAAGACCAAATATTGTTGTTAAATATTCATTATATTGTCCCATCTGAGTTCCCATTTTAAAACCAATTGATAAGAATCCAAATTCAGCTGCCGTTAAGAATATAACAAGTCCAATATATGTATAACCAATACCACTAAATATTAATTTTAGTTTTTTTGCTTGCAAATGAATAAAGAAAAAATTAATTATTAAGAAAAATATAACAACTAATCCTAATGCAACAGCAACCTTACCCATTGTTTCAAGCATATGATATCCAAATTCAGCAATAATATTTTCTGGCAAATTATAGCTTGATAAATCAAATAATGATTGAGAATTTAAATCTGAAGCATCAATTGTTAAACCTAATAACAATACAGCTAAAATAGGTCCAATAGAGCACAAAGCAACCAAACCGAACGAATTTTCTTTAGCTCCTCTTCCACCTACAGTCATCGCAATACCCAATCCTAACGCCATTATAAATGGTACTGTTATAGGTCCTGTTGTAACACCACCAGAATCATATGCAAGTGATAAGAAATTTCCAGCACCTCTATCTAAAACCAATGCTGTAACAGCAAACATTACCATATAAAAGAAAATTATCATCATTGTTAAATCAGCTTTCACAATTATTTTTATTACAGCAAGTACTAAAAATATACCAACACCTATACCAACAAAGGCAATTAATAAATAAGGATTTACAACTGACCCAATTTGATTTGCTAAAACCTGTAAATCTGGTTCAGCTATTGTTATTAATAATCCTAACATAAATAATACTAAAACAATAAGCCAAGGCTTTTTTGATTTTATTAATGCCGAACCAACCTGTTCACCCATTATACTCATTGCCATATCAGCTCCTAAATTAAAGAAGCTTATACCTATAATTAACATTAATGCTGAAACTAAAAATACAATTAATTCTTGAGCAGTTAAATTAACTAAAGGTGTAAAATATAAAATTAAAACAATTACAGTAACAGGTAAAACTGATATCAATGATTCTTTTAATTTTAACCATAATTGCTTAAGCATATAATCATCTCCGTTATTATTTATTATCTATCCAATATCTTTCGATTGTTTTTCCATCTTTTATAATTTCATTTTCTAAAATACCACCATTTTTAATAATAGCTTTTTTAGAAGGAATATTATCTTTATTACATGTTAATAAAACTCTTTTAATACCTAATTTTTTACATTCCTTTAAAGCAAATTCAATAATTTTATTTCCATATCCTTTGCCTCTTTCAGATGGTCTTATACCATTTCCAATATGTCCACCATAATTATACAAATAATCATTTAATTCATGCCTTATATTTACGGCACCTAAAAAAATTTTTCTAGTTATATCATATAAAAAATAAACAGAATCTTTCACTAATCCATCACTAGATTCTTTCACTTCTAAATTATTTAAATAATTATCAAAATCTAGATAATCATTTTTAAAAATTGCATATGGAGTATAATTATCATTAACATTTTCAAAAGATAGCCATTCTTGCATCATTTCATTAAATTCATTTTGATAATCCTTATTTAATTTAATTAAACATAATTCTTCTTTTTTAGCTATCTTATCGATAATTAATACAATCTTATTGTTAAAAATAAAGCATAATAAAGCAAGTAATGTAGATAAAGCTGCAAGCACTATTGCAAGAACATAAGAACCATTAATTAAAGATGAGCCCATAACAACAGAAACAATTGTCATAGGAATTCTTGCGATTAAATTAATTATAATAAAAGTTCTAATTTTTATTTTTGTAAATGGTGCAATAAAAGCAATAATATCCTTTGGTAATGCAGGTATTAAATAATAGCCAAACATTAATACACCAGTTTTAGTTTCATTTCTTAAAAATTTAGAATTTTTTATTACCTCTGGATCAATCATTAAGGCAATAAATCTTACACCTAATCCCTTTACAAGATAAAAAACGACAACCGCTCCTATTGTTTGACCTAAAACACATAATAAAACTGAAACAAAAGGATTATAAAGCATTCCTGAGATCATAACTATAGGTCCTGCAGGTATAATTGCTAAAACTGTTTGGATTACCTGAGCTAATAATATTAATGCCCAAGAAAAGCTTCCATATCCTTTAATTTTATTAATAACAGCATTACGATATTCCTCATCCTGTTGTACCTTCATAACAATCGGAAATAATTTTACTGTTAAATATATAATACCAGCTAAAACAATAGCTATTGCTATTATTTGAATAATTAATCTAATTTTTTTATATTTTTTCTTTTTTTCATTACTTAATTCATCCATAACTACCAACCACAATCTATTTCACATTTAATATTTTCACCTTTAAATGAATTATAAAATTCAACATAATAGCTACATAAATGTAAATCACTTTCTTCATAATCTCCATATAAAACATCACCTACGATTGGATGTCCTAAATAAGATGCATGCACACGTATTTGATGAGTTCGACCTGTTTCTAAAACAAATTCTACTAAGGATTTATTATCTTTTTCTTTCTTAACCTTATAATTTGTTATAGCTATTTTACCACTTTTAGAAACAAATCTTTTATTAGATTTTTCATCTTTTTCGATAAATGTTTCAATTCTTCCTTCTTTTTTTTCAAATATACCTTCACATAAAGCATAATATTTTCTTATCATATGCTCATGTGTTGGTTCTAATTTATAGGCTGCAAGTCTATTTTTAGCAATAACTACTAAGCCCATAGTATCCCTATCTAATCTATTTAAAATAGAAACATTATCGTTTATGTTTTTATTTTTTAAATAATACATAACCTCTTGATATAAGCTATAAGGACAAGCTTTAGTTGGAATTGATAACAAATCACTTCTTTTGTTAACAACTAAATAATTATCATCCTCATATATTACATCAACCTTGGCTTCATATAAAGGCCAATTAATCTCTTTTTCTTTTTCATAATAAACGGTGATTTCATCACCTTTATTAATCGTTTTATATGTAGGTAATTCAACACCATTTACTAAGATTTTAGCATTAGTTGATTTAATGTTTTTATAAAATTTTCTTGATACATGCCCCTTTAATTCTTCAGATAATCTTATTCCATCTGTTTGGCATAAAAATTTATATATATTCATATATTAATTTTAACATAAAAAGCGATAATTAAAAGAAATTTGTTTTCTTAACCTGATTTTTTTTGTATAATAAATTTATAAGGGGTGGTTGATTATGGCAGATATTTTAAGTGAAGCCCAACGTTGTTTAAAATGTAAAAAGCCATTTTGCAAAGAAGGTTGTCCTGTTAAGACAGATATACCAATTATCATGCAAATGTTTTTAGATGGAAAAATGGAGGAAGCCGGAGAAAAATTATTTGAAAATAATCCGCTTTCAGCACTATGCTCACTTATTTGTCCTCATGAAAAAAATTGTATGGGACATTGTATTCTTAATAGAAAAGGTGCTCCAATTAAGTTCTTTGAGGTTGAAAATTATATTTCAACATTCTATTTAGAAAAAGCACGTTTAGCTCCAGCAGTTCAAAACGGTCACATGGTAGGTATTATCGGTGGAGGTCCTGCAGGATTAACACTTGCAATCATTTTAGCAAAAAGAGGCTATAATGTTACAATTATAGATTCAAAAGATAAAATTGGTGGAGTTTTAAGATATGGTATTCCTGAATTTAGATTACCAAAATCATTACTAGATAAGCTATTAATTAGAATGAATGAATTAGGTATTAAATTTAGACCTAATACATTAATAGGTCCTACTATCACTATTGATGATATGTTTGAAGATGGCTATGATGCAATCTTCATTGGTACAGGTGTATGGAGACCAAATAGATTAAGAATTCCTGGTGAAACATTAGGTAATGTTCACTTCGCAATTGATTATTTAAAAAATCCTGATTCCTATACTTCTTTAGGTGATCACGTTGTAATCATTGGTGCTGGTAATGTAGCAATGGATGCAGCAAGAACAATTGTTAGAAAATCTAATGCTAAAGTTGATGTTATCTTCTTTAGAGGTCGTGAAGAGGTTACAGCTTTAGATGAGGAAGTTAATTTAGCTTTAGTTGATGGTATTAAATTTAATTATTATTTAAACACTATCAAAATTGAAGAGGATGGTATCATTGTTGAACCAGTCTTAAAAATTGAAAATGAGGATGGTTCTATTGAATATAAAAATGATACAGAGCATCCATATAAGATTAATTCTTCTTCTGTAATTATCGCAATTGGTCAAGGCGCTCAAACTAATATTGTTAATAATTCAAAGAATATTGATACAAACCAAAAAGGTTTAATTCAAACAGATGAAAAAGGTGCTACTACTCGTCCTGGTGTATATGCTGCAGGTGATGTAGTATCAGGAGCAAAGACTGTAGTTGCCGCAGTTGAAGCTACTAAAAAAGCTGCAGATGAAATTGATAATTATATTAGAGCTAAATATGGTCTTCCTTCTTTAGAAGAAGAAAGAGCCAAAAATGAATAAAATGTTAAAAAGCGACACTTCAACTAGTCGCTTTTTCTTTTTACATATTTAATAATCTTTCAACAATATCCTTATACAAATATATTTCTTCTATTTTAGTAATTGTATCTATTCTCTTTCCCGCATCTTTAGATGATGGTCCTGAATGATAAATAATTTCATTTTTTAAGCCATAATCAATAATTATATATCTTCCGTGAAAAAGGCCATTATTTGTTTTTATTTTTAAATCATTACCAGTATCAAAAATAAAATCTTTTATATAGCAATCATTTATCTTATTGTTAGCTTTATTAGATGAAAAAATTATTATTTCAATCTTTTTACATACTTTTAACAATTGTAATGTTTTTATATCTATATAGTCATCAATTATATAAATTGATTTTTTAGCTAATTTATAAATTGATTGATATGCCAAATCCGCCTCTATTTTTTCACCATTCATAAGTTGATTTATGTTTCTCATGAGTGTGTTTATATCACCTACGGAAACATCAAATACTACTTTTGGTGTTGTGTTTAAATCATCAAAAAATTCACACATTGCAAAT
>JAFXUP010000112.1 GCA_017524905.1 Acholeplasmatales bacterium
AACTTCTAAAACGTCTAGATGCCATACGTTTACTAGGCCCTCTTTTAACAGATCCAGTCATATCAATAAAACAATATGCTGCCTTAGCCATAGGTACTTTAGCAGGAGCTGATGAAGAAATCGCTAGCCAAGTTGTAAATGATGATAATGGTCATATATTAAACCTGATATTAAAATCATTAGAAACTTCAAATCGTTTCTATAAAAAGACAGCTTGTAGATTATTAGGAAAATTATCCAAATGGAAAAGCTTAGCAGCAAAAGTCGTAAGTGGTGGTGTTATCACATTTCTGGTATCATGTTTAGAAGACTGCGATGGTGAAGTCAAATTATTTGCGGCAAGTGCTTTACAAAAAATATGTATGAATGGGGAAGATTTGGCAAGGGAAGTAATAAACGCTGGTGCGATTGAACCTTTATCGTTATGTTTACAAGAACCTGATATTAAATTAAAACGCCAAGCAGTGTTAACCATGTCTAATATCGCAAAGCATTCAGATAGTCATACAAGACGTTTATGCGAAGAAAAAGAAACTTTGGGAGTAATATTACATTACCTTCAGACAAAAGATACCATGCTAAGAAGACAAGTTTTATTATGTCTTAGTTACATAGCACAAAATTCTTCGGATAAAGCAGCTCAAATAATAAATTCCCTAAATAATCAATTACTGGAAGAAAACATCGCTGGAGCAACAAAGGCAAATATTTATAGTATTCGAAGTGCGACTGATACCAGTCCAGTTCGAAGAGCAGATCCAATATGTCAACAAAATTGCTTATCTTTATTATATAACATCGCTAAACATGGAAGTGGACATACTAATCAAGTAAGCGCTAAAATCAAATGCGAGACCTTAATTCGTTTCTTAGAAACCAATCAAGGTCCGGCAAGAAATGTAGGACTTCAATTAATATCAACTTTAGCACAGTATTCAAAAGAACAAGCAGAGCAAATTAAAAGATTAGGTGGGCATAAAGTTTTAGCCCTTTGTTTATATGAGCAAAAACCAGAAACTATTTCTTATGCTTGTAATGCTATTAATTTCATGGCTTCTTATCCTAACCCTGATATTACTAATGGATTAGTGGAAGATTTGCCTATAGGAATAAATGAAAATGTTAAGTATTATAATATTCCTTATCGATTATTAGAATTAAGTCTAAATAAAAATCTACCGCAGTATTTAGTTAATAATGCAAGAGATGCATTAGAAAATATCATTAAAAATAATACTAACTTAGATGCTTTGATACCTTTATTAGATAGGCCTAATTATAGTGGAGTAGATGATTCTCATTATGAAAAGATATTATGTACTATTGTTAAAAGAATTCATGACTTACTTGGTGATTTCAAGAGCTATAAGAGGAAATTAATTGAAAATAAGACGTTAAGAAAATTAATTAAATTAAAAAGCACTTATAAATCTTTGGAAGAAGAACTTAAGACATTTTCGGACTTTTATTCACAAGAAATTATGAATTATTACTCTGATGAATATGAGCAGAAAATCAGGGAACAAGTCATTAATAATCTCAGCTAGTATTTCATAATTTAGTGATAAAAGGATTCAATGATAGATAAATAATAATTAATATATCATTGATTAAATTAAAACAAAAACAAATTTAATTCTTTCTTTAATGAAATTTAAATTTTAATTTTTTTTATTTCTTTGAAATAATTTGTAAATATTTAAAATTAATGAATGAAATTTATTTAATAATCAAATA
>JAFXUP010000014.1 GCA_017524905.1 Acholeplasmatales bacterium
AATTTAAATAAATTTATTAATTATTCCAGAATTATATCTAACATTTAAAAAATTAAAATTAATTTTAACATTTAAAAAAACACAATCCAAAAAATAAAATGAGTCTTTTAGGTATTCAAGGAGAAAGAGAAACAGGTATGGACGTCCGAGAAGGAAACTCCATGGCTGTTCAATCTATAGCTAATGTGGTTAAATCCAGTTTAGGACCTCAAGGTCTTGATAAAATGTTGGTTGATGAAACAGGTGAAGTTGTAATAACAAATGATGGAGCCACCATTTTAAAATTATTATCCATAGAGCATCCTGCTGCAAAGATATTAGGAGACTTAGCCCAAATTCAAGATAAAGAAGTAGGAGATGGTACCACATCCGTTGTTATTTTAGCTGCTGAATTATTAAAAAGAGCCACCCAATTAATAAAAAACAAAGTTCATCCAACAACTGTGATATCTGGATATAGATTAGCCCTTAAAGAAGCTATCAAACACATCAAAGATGATCTTGTGATTAAAATAGACTCTAAAGATACTGAATTACTAAGAAGAGTTGCAGAAACATCTCTTTCATCTAAATTAATAGGTCCAGAAAGCAAATTCTTTAGTGAGATTGTAGTAAATGCTATTACTAATGTAAAAACAATGGTAGGAAATACACCTAAATATTCAGTGAAAAATGTCAATATATTAAAAACCCACGGTAAAAGTGTCACTGAGAGTAGATTAATTGATGGATATGCCATTGAATCAACCAGGGGAGGAATGGGTATGCCTTTAACCATAAAAAATGCCAAGATAGCTTTATTAGATATGAATTTAGCTAAATTTAGAATGCCACCAGGTGTTCATGTAATGGTAGATGATCCTAATAAATTAGAAGATGTTCGTCAAAGAGAAATGGATGTCACAAAGGAAAGATGCAGAAAAATTATAGAAGCAGGGGCTAATGTAATAGTTTGCTCTAAAGGAATTGATGACTTGGCTTTGAAGTATTTTGTAGAAGCCAAATGTATCGCCATAAGAAGATGCGATAAAGCTGATATGAAGAGATTAGCTGCTGCTACTGGGGCTAAAATTCTTATAACATTTGAAAGCAAAGAAGGAAAGGAAGAAGAAGGTGAAGAAATATTCAATAAAGATTGTTTAGGAGAAGCCAAAGAAGTTTCAGAAGAAGCTATTAATGATTATAATTATGTATTTTTCAAGCAATGCAAGAATCAAAGAGCCCAAACTATATTATTAAGAGGAGCAAATTATTTAATGTTAGATGAAACAGAGAGGTCAATTCATGATGCTTTATGTGCTGTAAAAAGAGTATTAGAATCTAATACTTTAGTAATAGGAGGTGGATGTGTCGAAGTCAATACATCTTTATACTTGGAAAACTTTGCCAGATCTTTAGGCTCCAGGGAACAAATGGCAATTAATGAATATGCCGAAGCTCTTAATGTTATACCTAAACAATTGGCTATTAATGCGGCAAAAGATGCAACAGATCTTTTGACCAAATTGAGATATGTTCATGGCAGATATTTACAAGCCACTACACATAATGAAGACACTGAAAAATTAAAAAACACTGGCTTAGATTTGTTGAATGGTAAAATTAGAAATAATTATAAAGCAGGAGTGTTTGAACCAGCTATATCTAAAGTTAAAAGTTTGAAATTTGCGACAGAAGCTGCTATTACTATTTTGAGGATCGATGATTTAATCAGGATTGAGCCTGAAAAACAAAAGAATGGTCCAAAATGATAAATAATTATTTTAATTAATACATTTTAATATAATTTAAAAATCAAAATATATTTAAATTGTTTTGGTTTTTATTTATGTATTTATGATTTTATAAAATTGTTTTAACAAATTAATAAGTATAAATATAATAAAATATTTTAAA
>JAFXUP010000113.1 GCA_017524905.1 Acholeplasmatales bacterium
AATACATAGAATATTACAACAATAAACGTATTAGTACAAAATTAAAAGGATTGACACCTATAATGTATAGACATCAATCCTTAAATCAAGTAATATTAAATTAATTTTATATAGAGTCCAATTTTATGGGTTCACTATATTTTGATAACCCATTTTTAAAAGGACGATATTTTATGGATATTAATATACCTAATAATATATTAAAGGGAAGCTTATCAGGACCTAAGAAAAATAGTGAAATAAAAAAGGGTAAGATTTCAAGAATAACTAATAAAGGAGAAAACTTAATCCAAGTTAGCTTATTTACTGAAAAACAAGCTTTTCATAAAAATTATAAGGATGAAGAAATTAATAATGTAATTATTGATTTATTAGAAAACAATTTTAATAATTTAGAATTATTCACAAAAGATTTTGTTTATGGCTACCGTATTTCTTCAAAAGGTAAGGTATTATCTAATAAAAGAAAAAATGAAACAAATTTTGCTGAATTAAATCATAATAAAGAAAAAAAATACCTTTTAGAAGAAGGTATGGTTGTTCCTGCATTAGTTGATTTAGGTGTAATGACTAGTGAAGGAAAAGTGGTTAAAGCTAAATATGATAAATTTAAACAAATCAATCGTTTCTTAGAAATAATTAATGATAGCATTAAGAACGAAAAAAAATTAAAAATAATTGATTTTGGATGCGGAAAAAGCTATTTAACATTTGTTTTATATTATTATTTACATTTTGTTAAAAATATTGATTGTGAAATAATTGGATTAGATTTAAAAGAAGATGTAATAAAGCATTGTAATGAAATATCTAAAAAATATGGATATGATGATAAATTAATCTTTTATGGTGGATCCATAGAAGATTTTAAAGAAAGAAAAGATATTGATATGATTGTTACATTACATGCATGTGATACAGCTACTGATTATGCTTTACATTACGCAATTGAAATGAAATGTAGATATATCTTTTCTGTTCCGTGCTGTCAAAAAGAAATTAATATGCAGCTTGATAGCAAAAATGAACATCTATTTAATAAATTTGGTATTTTAAAAGAAAGATATTCAGCTTTATTAACTGATGCTTTAAGAGCAAATATATTACAATACTATGGTTATAAAACACAAGTATTAGAATTTGTTGATTTTGATGCTTCTCCTAAAAATTTATTAATTAGAGCTATTCTAACAAATAATACTTTTAATGAAAAAGTAAAAGAAGAAATTGATGAAATAATAAAAAGGCTTGGAATTACCCAAACCTTATATAAACTACAATTTGAAAAGTAAGTCACGAGACTTACTTTTTTAAATTATCCATAAAATCATTGCAATATCGTTTTGCTTCATTCTTAGTTAAAACTTTAGCCCAATCAACGATTTTAGATGTATCAAATGTATCAGAATAAATGAAGTATCTTGCTGTTTTAAATCTTTCAGTACCACCCCAATTTATAAAGCCTTTAGGATTGATATGATTTTCTATATTGCAATTAATAAATGCTGCAGTACCATAATCTCTCCATGGTCTAGATAGATATACTGTATCTTTTGTATTTGTTTTATTTATTAGATTACATTTATAGAATAAATATCCAAATTTCATATCCTTAGCATGTGATGGAGCAGAAACATAGCTTTCCATTTTAGATGATGTTCTACCTACTGATATAATATCACATTCATTAAATAATGCTTGAGCAGAACCGAATATGAAATCTACATTTCCAGATATTTCACAATTATTATATATTTGGCGTGTAGGCTTACCATTTAAGAATTCTTTAGTTAAAAATCCTTGATGTCTTATTATTAAATCTTCTGGTAATGGTCCTGTAAATAATGTGTCTTGTTCACTTCTTAAAATAACATTATCACATAATAAGTTATCACCATCTGCATGTAGGGCAACGGCTTGACCATATTTTTCAGCTGGAACAGAAGAATTTTCAATTGTAAGATTTTTTATTTTTACATTAGGAGCAGTAACAGCTACTGTATAAGTTCTAAAAGTGTTACATTCGTTAAAATCAGACATAATCTTATAGAAGAAATCTTTATTTTTAATAATTACACCATTTTTTGATTCTCCTATTAAACTAATTCCATCTACATTTATTAAAACTTTTTCATTATAAATTCCATTAGATAGAAGAATTTCGTCATTTTTTGAACAATGTTTAAGTGTTTCGTTGATTGAATCATTTGGAGTTAATTTGATAGTCATTTTTCCCACCTTCTTTTCTCAATAAAATTATATCATAATATATCAGTATTTACACAATTTTTTCCTTTAAAATAAGGCTTTTTTTATATTAAAAAGTTACTTATTTTCTATTGACTAATAATAGGCCTAATGGTAAAATAAGTTATGAACTATGAAAACGCTTATTGCCATAAGTGTGTTCATTTAGGGAGTAAAGATTTATGATTAATAGAATTATTACATTAGGTGATTCTACAATGCAATTTAACAATTTCTCTAAGTTCCCTCAAACAGGGTGGCCACAAGCTTTAGATAGGTTTGTTAAAGTTCCTATTAAAAATTTTGCTAGAAATGGTAGAAGTACTAAAAGCTTTATAGACCAAGGCTTGTTTCAAGAAGCTTTAGATGAAATCAAAGAGAATGATTTAGTGTTAATAGAATTTGGTCATAATGATTTAAAGATAGCTGATCCATTAAGATATACTGAACCTTATGGAAGTTATCAAGAAAACCTAAAGTTCATGGCCTTAGAGGTTTTAAAGAAAAAAGCTAAGGTTATCTTATTAACATCAATAACTGAGCATGTGTTTGAAAATGGTGTTTTAGTAAAAACCCATGGTGAATATCCAAACGCAGTAATTGATTTAGCAAAAATGAATAATTTTGATTATATCGACTTGTTTGAAAAAACAAGAGAGGTAGTTATAGCTGAAGGGGAAGAAAAATCTAAAAGATTCTATATGAATTTTGAAGCTGGACTTTATGAAAGCAAACCTGATGGATTAAATGACAATACTCATCTTAGATATGAGGGAGCATTTATGGTTGCTAATTGTTTTTATAAAGAAATGAAAAGATTAAATCTTTATCCAGAAATTTTTATAGA
>JAFXUP010000114.1 GCA_017524905.1 Acholeplasmatales bacterium
ATTTAAAATTATAAATAAATTATTCTTATATAATCTTGAATCAACTAAATAATCATTATACTGAGCCTTTAATTCTATTTTTGAATTATTAAAGCTATAAATACTAACATTTTCATTAAATAATAAAACTATTTTATCCTCATAAATATACATACCTAAAGGCATTTTTTCAAATTCATTAGTTAGAATAACTTTTCCATCTAAATCATAAATATATAAATTATTTAAATATAATGAATAAATATATTTTCCATCACATTTAGAAACATCAGCCTCATCTATTGATCTTTCAACAACATTAGTATTATATGAATTATTAAAAGAAGAATCTGTAGGTTCTTCAATTGTTCCTACCTCTTCAACAATAGGCTTAGAAGACTTTGATTCACTTGAACACCAACTAATCTAATTGAAAATATTTTTTCTAAAAGAGATTTCTTTAATTCCTTTTTTTCAGGAAAAATATTTATATTAATTGCATGTTCTAATTCTAATTTTGATTGATATCTTTTTTCTGTAATATTTATTGAATTAAAATCAAAATCATTTTTTTCAATACTTGCATTATATTTTTTTATATCTTCATTTGAAACTGATACTACAATTTGATCAATAATTAAAAATAGCAATAAAACAGCAAGTAAGGGTAAAAATACATATCTAAATTTAAATTTATGATTATAATTTAAATTCTTTTTTTCTTCTTTTAATTCAATTGGATTAATAGTATTTTCAAATTCTTCTTTTAATAATTTTTTATATTTATTTAATTTCATCTTTTATTCCCTCCAATTCATGTTTTAAAATTTCTTTTGCTTTATAATAAGCGTTATTAATTTTTTTTGGAGTAGAATTTAAAATTTCAGATATTTTTTTAGTTGTATAGCCTAACAATACCTTCATTATAAATATTTCTTTTAAATTGTTATCTAAGTGACTTAAAGCAAAATTTAAATATGGATTAATAGAATTATCTGGGATATAGCTAGGATCTAAATTAGGAAGTTCGCGAGTCTTTCTAGTATAATCTATAGCGGTATTTTTAGCTATTAAATATAAATAATTATAAAAATTTTTAGTTTCATAATTATCAATATTTTTAACTATCTTTAAATAAACATCTTGAGTTAAATCATCTATAATATTTTTTTCTGCACAATATTGATAAATTATTGATTTAACTAATTTGTTTGTTTCTAAATATAATTTATTAAAATAAATTTCATCCTTTGTTTCTTTATATTTCAAAACTATTTTCTCTAAATCCATACGTTTTCTACCCCATTCACTATAATAAACGTAAATGCTTTAAATTTTTTCCCTTTTATTTAAACTATTTTAATTATAATAGATTTTTATTATTTATAAAAGAAAAAAACTGTTACTTTTAGTAACAGTTGTAATTCTTAAGATGGTGCCCGAAACAGGACTTGAACCTGCACATCGGAGATACTAGATTCTAAGTCTAGCGCGTCTGCCAATTCCGCCATTCGGGCATTTATAGCTTTTTTAGAAGCTGCATTAATTATTATATCAAAATTTATATAATAGTCAACAAATTTTTGCTTAAAAAAAGCTTATATATTTTTTATTTTTTTCTTATTACTCTCATCTTAGCACTATGGGCTCTATTATTATATTCTAATTCAGCATCTGTTGGTATAATAGGATGCTTTGTTACAAGCTCAAATTCTAATTTATCATCTAGCATAACAGGTAAACCTGGTATATTTTCTTGAGTAGTTTTTTCTTTAAAAATAGTTTTACAAATTCTATCTTCTAATGAATGGAAGGTAATAACTACGGCTCTACCATTAGAATTTAGCATATCTAAAGCATCAAGAATTGATACTTCAAAAACTCTTAATTCATCATTTACAGCAATTCTTAAGGCTTGGAATGTTTGTTTAGCTGGATGGCCTTTTTTATTTAATACCTTAGCTGGTAAGCTTTTTTTAATAACATCGACTAAATCAAATGTTGTTTCAATAGGCTTTATTTTTCTTTCACGTTCAATTCCTCTTGCGATTAATTTAGCGTTACTGTCCTCACCATATCTATAAATGATTTTCATTATTTCATCAAATGAATATTCATTTACGATTTTTCTTGCGGTTAAAGGAGCATCTTGATTCATTCTCATATCTAGTGGGGCATCATAATTATATGAAAAGCCACGTTCTGGAATATCTAGCTGGAATGATGAAACACCTAAATCATAAATGATACCATCAATATGATAAACTCCTAATTCATTAAGTTTTGCTTTTAAATCCTTAAAATTAGCTTTAACAAATGTATAATTATTAGATACTGAATCTAAAACAGGTTTACTTCTTAAAAAAGCATAATCATCCTGATCAAAACAATATAGATGACCTGTAGTTAAACGTTCTAATATTTTTTTAGAATGTCCTCCACCACCAGTTGTAGCATCTACATAAATTCCATCTGGTTTAATATTTAATTGTTCTATTGCCTCATCCAATAAGACGCTTTTATGTATATATTCCATAAATAGATACTCCTTTTTTATATTATTATACAATATATTCCATAAATAGAAAATAGACGCTCCTTGGCGTCTATTTCTATCAGTTAATTTAATTTCTTGTTATCAACTATTCTGCTGATTCATTCTTTTGAGCCTTTGGAGCAACTACTTGTTTACCCTTATAGAAACCACAGTTTGAACAAACTCTGTGAGCTAATGTTAATTCACCACAATTTGGACAAGTGATCATTCCAGGTACAGTAATAGCTAAATGAGATCTTCTCATACCCTTTTTGCTCTTAGAAACTCTTCTAAAAGGTACTGCCATTTTTATCCTCCTACAATAAATCCTTTAAGCTAGCAAATGCAGGATTGATTTTTTCAGTTTCAACCTTATTATCATCTTCATCATCAACATCATCTTCAAAATCTTCTTCTGTATATGCCATTGGTTTATTACAAATTACTGCAGTTAATACTGCATCATATGTATCTAAGGTTTGACCTTCAATAACAATTACATCATCTAATGTTTCATCAGTTGTAAATAATTCACTAGCTTTAGCATTAATTTTATAAGGAATAGCCTTTAATGAAATAGCATCTTCTAATTCTAAGTCTATACTGATACTAAACTCATATAAATAAGTATCAATGCCACGTTCTTTTAAAGTTCCTTCTACCTTACATGTGCTTGAAGATAAAATATCTTCAAATCCATCTAAATCTTTAGATAAATCAAGTTCATCTAAAAACTTATAAGGCATAGCTATTTTCCTTAGCTGAGCTAAACTAAATTTCATATAAATCACCCCAGCATTGTTCATTATATAAATATTAGCAAGAAAAGTCAAGAAATAATTACTTTTAATATCATATTTTTTGATTAACTTTTAATATCATATTTAAGATATCATCCTAAGAATATTAGAAATAAAAAAACTAACATTTTATCATTTCAAGATTAACTCCTAGGTTTAGTATACGAATAAGAAAAGCACCAAAAATCAATATAAATCAATCAATAATTGGTGCTTATTCATTTTCAACATTCCAAAATAATGGCTTAATTACACCACTTTTCCTAATTTATATAAAAATAAAAGCCTTGATAACTATGTATCAAAGCTATTGTTCTTTAATGGCTTGGGACTAGCTAATTGATACTAAATTTCCGCACCTTAATTTAAAATTCCACACTTGGAAGCTATTTTCTACAGTTGAATTATATTTTCCATACCTAAAAACAACTATTGTAAAATTTCAGAAAAATATTTTAGGGTACAATAATTACTAAACAAATTATAATCATATTGGTATTTATTTGGGTCAGCCATTACTCTTTTATATTTTTCAATAAAAGATTTAAATTTTTTTATAATAAAGAATGATTTAGAAGATAATTCAATATATTCATCATGATCTATTGTTGCAGATACACCTATATATTTTATGTCATTAATAATAACTGCTTTAGTAAAATCTAACGCCGTATTTGTAGTTGTTTCTCTTCCAGTTTTTTTAAATTTATAACAATAATTATGTCTAACATTAGTTCTAAAAGGAATAGCAAAAGTATATCCATCTATTTTAACAATTAAAACTAAAAATGGTCTTGATTGCTTTAATTCCATTTCAGGATAAAGACAAGATGGATAATTATTATAGAATTCACTAGATAATAAATTAATTTGATAATCCTTATTCATTATTTCTCCTTATAAAAAATTATACTCTAGACATGCTAGAGTATAATTAATCTTCTAATTTGGATTTCTTTTTTCAGTGTTACCATCGCACTGTATCTTCTTTTTGAGATTTCTTTATAGTGCTACTCTCGCACTTATCTTCATTTATATTATAACAAATATATAGGAAAAGTAAAGTTCATTTTTTACTATTTCTCAATAGAAATAATTACTTTTAATATCATAATTAAAGCAACTTTTTCTCCTATTCAAATTTTAATTCTATATCAACTAAGCCTTCGTAGAAATCATCTTCATGTGTAACTAATATAACAGAACCAGGGAATGCATCAAGTGCCTCCCAAAGCTCAGCTTTAGATGCTATATCTAAATGGTTTGTAGGCTCATCTAGAATAAGCACATTTGATTTTTTCATAGTCATTAAGGCAAGTCTTACTTTAGTTTGTTCTCCACCTGATAATTCTTTCATAGGCTTTATTGCTAAATCACCTTTAATACCTGCAGATGCTAAAATAGATCTTAATTCACCATCTGTTTTTAAATGATAAAAATATCTTAAATAATTTATAGCATTAGTATCCTCTGGGTCTTCTTCCTGCTTAAAATAATTTAAATCACATGAAGGACCCCATTTATATGTTCCATCAAGTGGTTTTATAACATCCATTATTGTTTTTATTAATGTTGATTTACCAACACCATTTTTACCTAAAATAACGACCTTTTGATTTTGTTTAATAAGTAAGTTTAAATCACTTAAAACAACCTTTTTATCATAGCCTATAGTTAGATTTTCAAGTTTTAATACCTCTTGACCTAAAGCTTTAGAATATGGAAATTTTAAATGCATTGGTTCATGGTTTTGAGGCTTTTCTAATCTTTGTAGTCTTTCTAAGGCATTTCTTCTTGATTTAGCTTGTTTAGATGTTGTTGCTCTAACAATATTTTTTTGAATAAATTCTTCTGTTTTCTTTATATATTTTTGTTGATTTTCATAAGCTTTTTTATAATTATCTTCTCTTATTTTCTTTTCAGCTAAATATAAATCATAATTCATATTATATCTAGTTAATGTTTTATTAGATAGACAATATACTGTTTTAGCTATTTTTCTTATGAATGCTTCATCATGTGAAATTACAACAAAGGATTTTTTAAATTCATTTAAATATTTAGCAAGCCATTCAATATGAGCCTCATCTAAAAAGTTAGTAGGCTCATCCATTAATAATACATCAGGAGCTTCTAATAATAATTTAGCTAAATATACTTTAGCTCTTTGGCCACCTGATAATTCCTTTAAATGAGTATCAAGACCATATTCAGAAATACCTAAGCCATTAACTAAATTTCCAAGTGTTGAATTTATTGCATAAAAATTTTTCTTTTCTAATTCATCTGATATAGCTTGAGCATAATCTAAATATCTTTCTTGAGTTTTTTCATCAACATTTACTAAATCCTCATAATATTTATTCATTTTTGCTTCAAGCTTAAATAGAGGTTCAAATACTAAAGTTATATAATCATATATAGAAATATCTTTATCAACCTTTAAATGCTGATCTAAATAAGCATATGTTATATTATTTAACCAAGTAATTGTTCCTTTATCAGGAATTAGATTTTTAGAAATTAAATTCATGAAGGTAGATTTACCTGCCCCATTATCTCCAACAAGTACAATGTGATCTCCTTCTAAAATTCTAAATGAGACATCATTGTATAATTCTTCATCCTTATATTTAAATCTTAAATTTTCTACTTCTAATAGTCCCATTTTGTCTCCTTAAAATAAAGCCTAGCAAACGCTAGGCTATTTTATTATAATCTTTCACTATTTGCTTTAACAAGCATTGCTACAAATTCATCAATTGTTACTGTTGTTTGAGCTTGTTCACCATATTTTCTATATGTAACAAGTCCTGATTCAACTTCCTTATCACCAATAACTAATTGATAAGGAATCTTTTGCATTTGAGCTTCTCTAATCTTATAGCCAAGCTTTTCATCTCTATAATCAGTTTTAAATCTAATCTTATTCTTTCTAAATGTTAAAGCTAACTTATCAGCAAATTCCTTATGGAATTCTAAATTAACAGGAATAATCATAGCTTGAACTGGGGCAAGCCAAGTTGGGAATACCCCCTTTGTTTCTTCAAGTAAGAAGGCAACAAATCTATCCATAGAACCTAAAATTGCTCTATGTACAACAACTGGTCTTGCTTTTTGACCCTTTTCATCAATATATTCAAGTTCAAATCTTTCAGGTAATTGATAATCAAGTTGAATAGTTGATAATGTTACATCATGACCGATTGCTGATCTAACTTGTACATCTAGCTTAGGTCCATAGAATGCAGCCTCACCAATTGCTTCATAATAATCTACACCTAATTCTTTTAGAACTTGTCTTAATTCATTTTCAGACTTTTCCCATAATTCATCGTTTCCGAAATATTTTTCAACATCATTAGGATCTCTTAATGATAATCTAAATCTATAATCATTAAATCCAAAATCCTTATAAACATCTAAGATTAATTGAGTTACTTCTTTAAATACATCACCAATTTGAGATGGCATACAGAAAATGTGTGAATCATTTTGATAGAATGCTCTAGTACGTTCAATACCAGTTAAAGCACCTGATGCTTCAAATCTAAAGTCTGCAGCAATTTCAGCAATCTTTAATGGTAATTCCTTATATGAATGTAATTGTGATTTATACATAACCATATGGTGAGGACAGTTCATAGGTCTTAATACATATGATTCATCATCAACATCCATCTTAGGGAACATATCATCCTTATAATGATCCCAGTGACCTGATGTCTTATATAAATTAACATTTCCTAATGCTGGAGTTAATACATGGTTATATCCTAAATCATATTCTTTATCCATAATATAATCAGAAAGTAATCTTCTTACAATGAATCCATTAGGAAGCCACATTGGTAAACCACGTCCTACTAAATCATCAAACATGAAAATTCCTAATTGCTTACCTAATTTTCTATGATCTCTTGCTTTTCTATCTTCTAATACTTCTAAGTGATGCTTTAATTCTTCTTCAGTATTCCAGCAAGTACCATAAATACGAGTTAATACATCATTTTTAGAATCGCCTCTCCAATAAGCACCAGCAACTGATAATAATTTAAAATTCTTTAATACACCAGTTGAAATTACATGAGGTCCTCTACAAACATCAGCATAATCAGCTTGTTCATAAATTCCTACATATTCATCTTCAATGGCATCAATTAATTCACATTTATATTTATCATCTTTAAATTTTTCTTTTGCTTCTTCCTTTTTAAGCATATAGTGATTGATAGAAATATTTTCTTTTACAATCTTTTTCATTTCAGCTTCAATTTTAGCTAAATCATCAACTGTAACAACACCATTAACACCAAAATCGTAATAGAATCCTTCTTCAATTGCAGGACCTACACCACATTTTGTACCAGGATATAATCTTTTCATTGCTTGAGCTAAAAGGTGAGCACATGAGTGATTAATTACTTCAAATGCTTCTTTAGAATCAAACATAACAAGTTCAAATTTTGCATCCTCTTCAATAGGTGTTTTAAGGTCAACAAGCTTACCATTTAATTTAGCAACACATGATTTTTTAGCTAAACTTGGTGATAATTCTTTAGCAACACTAATAGCTAAAGTGCCTTTTTCAACCTCTTTAATGCTTCCATCAATTAATTCTAATTTAATCATTTTAATTCCTCCTTTAAAAACAAAAAAATCGTCCAAATAAAAAGGACGATTGTAACCGCGGTACCACCTTAATTCCAGATAAAATATCTGACAGCTTAAATAATTCTTAACGCGAATTAAACGTAAATGCATTTCCTCATTTAATCTCCTTTAGTAGTAACATATAAAGATCTAAAATGTTTTCACCAACCACATTTTCTCTAAATAGATTTATTTATATATCATGTCTAAAATCATCGACTAAAGTAATTATAATCTTTAATTTAATTTAAATCAACTAAAAATTAAAAAAAGCTCATTATTATAAAATAATAAGCTTTTAATAATTATTATTTTCTTTTAGTTGAAGTTTTTAGAACCCATTCATTATTAAGATATTCATAATATTTTATGGTTATTGATTCATTTTCATAAATATATTCTATTTTAGTTTTATATACCCAATGATTATCTTCATATTTAGATAAAATATCTTCAGTTAATTTATTTTCCAAATTATATTTAGATTCAACCTTATCTTTTAAAACCCATTCATTATTAAGATATTCATAGCATGTTACACTAATTAAATTATTATTTTCATATAATTGAATAAATTTTTCTTTTATAACCCATTCATTATTCTCATAATAAGATTTAATTACAGTTTCAATATTCTCATCATATGTAGTTTCTTCTTTATAATTAAAATTATAATCATTATCTATATTTAATTTATAAATATCTTTTTTATTTCCATCAATATAAATATCTTCTTCTAACAATAGCCAAGCATCATTTATATATTTATAATATTTAGCTCCTAATTCATTTCCTGAATCATCATATGTATATTCATTTTTATAATCATAATTATTATTCTTATCTAAATTTAAACTATAAAGTGTTTTTTTATTTTCATTAATATAAATGTATTCATCCATCAATAACCAATCATCATTTATATACTTATAATATTTAGATTCTAGTTTATTTCCAGCATCATCATATGTATTTTCATATGCTTCAGTAAATCCACTTGTATTAAAATAAGCCTTATATAATGACTTAGATTCATTATTTATATAAATATTTTCATATAATTTAACCCATTTACCATTTATATATTTTGAATACTTATCCCTTATTTTATAACCTTCATCATCATATGAAAATTCTTGCATAGTTTTTAAAACCCAATTTCCATTTTCATATTTTGAAGAAATATCAGTTAATACATTTCCTTCTTCATCATATGTATATTCTCTTTTTGAATCAAATGAATCATTAATTAACGAAATAGAAAAAGTAGTATGATAACTATTATTAATATAAATTCCTTCTTCTATTTTTAACCATTCATTATTTATAAATTTAGAAGTTATACTTTCTTTTTTATTCCAGTTATCATATTTCGGAGAACAAAAATTCCCACAGAAAAAATATAGACTTAAATATAATGATAAACCTGTCGAAGTATATGAATGTATCACCG
>JAFXUP010000115.1 GCA_017524905.1 Acholeplasmatales bacterium
GTTTTTCTCTTTCAAGTCTTTCTTGAGCAGCCTTTTCTGCTTGAATTCTATCTTCTTCCAATTCTTTATTTATTTCATCTTGTAATTTTGAATCTTCAAATTTTAAAAAGCCTTGTTTAAATGCTGAAATTTGGAAATGTTTTTCTTCTTCATCAACTTGGACATTTAAATAATCAGTAACATCAGTAATCTTTCCAATAGCACCTGATTTTAGAACAACATTTTGTCCTATTACATTTTTATAATCCATTTATGTATCCTCTTTTCATAAATCTTATAATTACCAATCGTCTTCTTCATCATCATAATCAGTATCAGTATCTAGTTCTGATTGAGGTCTTAGATGATTACGTCCATATCCAACATCAACGAATGTTTCACCGCATTTAGGGCATTCCCATTCTCCATCAAATAGTTCTTCCATTTGTCTATTACAATAAGGACATAGTTGCATAAGTTACACCTCCATAAAATTTAATATCTAGAAATTTTGATTTTTTCAAAATGCATATCTTCCGCATATTCAAGTAAGTTCTTCATTGCATCTTTATATGCACTAGTTCTTACTTTAGCAGTTCTGGGATTCAACTCATAAAAATGATCATACAATATACCAGCATATTCATCTAAAGAAACTTCTTTTGAGAATAATTGTTCTAAAGATACTCCAATATTATTTTTAGTTATATAAAATGCCATTCCAAATAAAGGACCTGGATAGCTATAGTTTGGCTTCTTTTCATTAAAGTAAGCTTCAAAACCTGTTCTTAATTGTCTTAAAGATATAGTTGTTGTTTCTTCTGAACTAAATGAATCATCATTTTCAGAATTCATCTTTTCTTTATTATCATCTAAACAATCCAAAGGCTTTAAAAAATATTGGATTGTAAGTCTAGTTGATAATCCACTAGGTGGTTCTTCTAGTACAACATCTCCTGGTTGCATGCAATCTCTCATTGCCATACAAATTGAAGGTACTCTATTAGATACACCTAGATGTTTTTGAATATCACCACATATTAATATGATAGAATCATTCCCTGATTTTTGTGACAATTGTTTACAATCTTGAATATATTTTTTTGCTCTATCAACAAGAGATAAACCTCTTTCATTTTCAATAGTTTGTTTTATCACTTGATAAGTATTTCCATTTTCAAGATTAGCAACTTTTTCTTCTAGAGTTTTAATTCGATCTAATAATTCTAAAATAATCTTATCATAATCCATTTTAATACCTCCATATCTTGTTTTCAATTATATTATAATATGTATTTTTAAAAAATGTCAAGCAAAATTATGTTTTTCTATGTTTTCTTATGTATTGCTTTAGTATAAAAAATAGGGGCTGTGAAAGTCTACTTTTTAAAAGTTAGGTTTTTTCACAGCCCCTTTTATTTTTTATATAGTTATCCAACAAGCAGGTCGTACACCATAATAAACACAATACACTTCTCCACCTCCAATAATACCATTTGGAGATACTACACGAATTCCTTCATAATCAAATCCCTCAATGATATTATTTCGTAGCATCCAATAACTAGCATTACACTCTTTTCTCACATACAAGCCTTGAACCTTTGCATATTCAGTTCCTTGAACAACTCTAGAATTTTCCGTAGTAAAGCTAGCTTCTACTTCATCCAAAGATAACAAGAATACTCTATTTTGAATATCAATAATACTTTTTTGCATATCATTAAATGCTAAATTGTAAAAATCATTTAATAAAAATAATCTTATATCTGATAAGTTATAATCATATGCAAATCCTGTGCTACCATTATGAAGAAAATAGTCATCATTACTCTTATTAGGATAGTACATTTGACAATCCAATATTAAATTGGCACACAATAGACTTTTACCATTAGTTTCATTTAAAACTATCCATTCTATTGGATCATATTTAAACCAATAAATAGTCTCAATTAAATACCCATTATCATCTTGATACGAATAAGTAGCAGATGAATCGGTTTCACGATATTTCCAAGGGCGATATTTGGTAAAATAAACTCCTCTATAATCTAATTCACCATCGTTATCATAATCAATATCCTGATAATACATATAACTTGTAATATTTGATTTTATATAATAATTATAATCAATCCAATTTTTTTTATCATTAGATGTTGGCAAATCACCAGCTCTAATATTTAATTCATTAATAAGTAAATCATCAGTAACTTTTGATTGTGGATATTTACCAAAGTAAATCCTATCATCATTTTTAACATTTATACTTATATTAACATCATTTGCTGGCATTATAAATGAATAGTCATCACCCAATTGAACAACATCATCATTGTTCTTCCAGACAATGAACAAACCTGTATTATTGATAGTTGTCAATGAAATCAAAGAACCATATCCATACTCGTTGCCACTAACAACGCCGTTTACTATTATATTATTTACATAGTTATCAACAGTAATAAAATATTTATTAACTGTCCATTTAGCAGTGTAGATTAAATTTCGACTAGGCATCTTAAATGAATAAGATATATCATTTGTTAAAAGAACATCGCCATCATACCACCCATCAAATGTATATCCTATATTAGTTAAAGCTTCTATCGTGACTTCATCGTCATAAGAAAACTTGTATTCATCATAAGTAGTTATACTACCAGCTTTCCGTTCATTTACATTCGTGGTCAAAGTATAATAGTTCCACAATGCCTTTAGATTCATATCACATTTGTTTTCAACATTAATATTTTCAATAATATTATCTTTATATTCCCAACCAACAAAGACAAATCCGTCTCTTGTAGGATTTTTCAACACAATATTAGAACCATCAGCATTAAAGCTTGATGGATTATCCAAATTATTAATGCCGCCATTCAAATCATAGTTTATTTTAAAGTAATTCCATTTTGCCTCTAAAACATAATCCTTATTAATCATTTCAAAAGAATAAACAGCATTTGGAGAAACTAATTGATTATTCTGATTGTACCAGCCTAAGAATCTAACACTAGTTTTCGTAAAAGCTGCAACAGTGACTTTTTCTTTATAATACTCAGTTAATGTTTGATCATCATAGAAAGTTTGTTCAGTTCCTTGCTTAATCATTACTTGGCCTAATTCAACATTATTTGAACAAATAGTTAAATCATAATTAGTGTATTTAAATCTTGCCTCTACTTCAAAATCTTCATCACTCATAATATAGTTATATTCAGTTGAAGTTGATAATGGTAAATCCTCATTATACCAACCAATAAATGTATATCCTTCTTTTGGATAACTATGAAGACTAGCATAAGTATTAAATTTATAATTATTAGTTTCTGAAACATCAGCAATTTCACTTGGTTTTTTAGTATAAGTATTTATCAATTCATTAGTTTTAGGATTGTATAGTGAATAAGTAATAGTTAACTTTATTGATTCTTCATATACTGCAACAAAAGTCATATCATCAATTAAAACAATATCACCTAATATATTGCCATTTTTATCAATAACGATTTGACCATTATATGACCATCCCAAGAAAGCATATTTAGTTTTAACAACATCTAATGGAAATTTAGTCTTATCAAATTCATGCATATATAGTTCTGATACATTAGATGTAGATGAACCACCATCATAATTTAATAAAATCTTATACTGGTATTCGGTCTCAGTGTCATCAAAGTAATAGCCACACACACTACATGTATGTCTTGTATATCCTTTTGTAGTATATGTTGCTGGGACTACTTTTTCTGTATATGTATGATTGGCTTCTGATGATTTTAAATCTTCATAGCCTTCATCTATACATTCATGATAGTGTTTAGTTTCATTATGTTGCCACTCTGTTGAATAATTATGTGTTAATACTTCTGTTTCTGTATCATCATAGTAATAGCCACACACACTACATGTATGTCTTGTATATCCTTTTGTAGTATATGTTGCTGGTACTACTGTTTCAGTATATGTGTGATTGGCTTCTGATGATTTTAATTCTTCATAGCCTTCATCTATACATTCATGATAATGTTTAGTTTCATTATGTTGCCATTCTGTTGAATAGTTATGAGTTAATACTGGTGTTTCTGTATCATCATAATAATAGCCACACACACTACATGTATGTCTTGTATATCCTTTTGTTTCATATGTTGCTGGTACTATTGTTTCAGTATATGTGTGATTTGCTTCTGATGATTTTAATTCTTCATAACCTTCATCTATACATTCATGATAATGTTTAGTTTCATTATGTTGCCATTCTGTTGAATAGTTATGAGTTAATACTTCTGTTTCTGTATCATCATAATAATATCCACAAATGCTACATGTATGTCTTGTATATCCTTTTGTTTCATATGTTGGAGCAACTATAGCAATATTAAAAATATGATTATTTTCACTAGTTCTTACATCATGTCCACAAGTTGATTCATGCCAATGTGCAGTTTCATTATAAGTCCATTTATCACTAAATGTATGTTCATGTTCAGCATTATCATGTTCACAGGAAGACAAAAAAATCATTAGTAATATAAATATTAAAGATATAAACTTTCTTTTCATGTAAACCACCACTTTTCTCAAACAATTCCAGTAAATACATTAAATAAAATGTACCTTTATCTAAAAAAAACATATCGCCTATTTATTATATTTTACCACATCAGCAGAAAAATTGGAAACATAATCTAGTTATGTCTGTTAATCGCCAAACAAAAAAATGCAGCCTATATTTAAGCTGCATTATTATTATCCAAATAGTTTTTTCAATTCTTTATAGTTAGAGATTTTATTGTTTATAGCATTGGATATGGAATTGTTCATTTTATTATTACCTTCATTTAGTTCAAAGCATGTATGACCTTTTAATTCATCAGAGATAAAATTAAGCCAATATTTTTTGCCCCAAACAAATATTACTTTGATTTCTTTATTATTATTCAATAATGCCTTTATATAATCTATGACAATTTCTTGTGATAATAGTAATATTTTCTTTGTTGTAGGATAATGTTTTGAATGATAGCACATCAAATTGAAGATTCCAACACTTTTATTAACAGTAACTCCATCAAAAACATTTCTCCACCATGCAGTTGTAAATGGAATGCGTTTGGCTGAATCATTAACATTAACAACATCAATGCGTGTTAGAAAATCATAATAATTATCAGATTCATTCCAATCTAAAATTATTTTATCCATTTCGTCTTGAACTTTATCAAATGAAGGGTTTAATGCTAAAACTATAATATCTGGATTTTCAATACTCCCAACAAATGGAGTTGGAACACAATCAGTAATAATTTTGGTGTCTTCAGAATAATTCTTTAATGATTTAAAAAAATCATTTGAATCATATTCATATTTAAAGCTCTTAAAAAAATCCTTAAGTTTATTTAATGAATTATTATAATCTATCATGATTATCACTCACCTTACACTTCTTTTGTAAGAAATCGCATGTGAAAGCAATGGATTAATCATATCAGAAATTGAATCTTCACCATAGCTTCTATATACACGTTTTAAAGATAAATCCCTTAGAGACATAAAAGCACCTCTCCAATCGTACATTTATATTAATTATAACATTTTTTTACTACATATGCACGAATAAGTATGAATAAAATGTATATTTTGCTCAGTTTTGAGAAAATACATAGTAAAAAGTAGAAAACATTTTACATTATTATTTTCTATAAAAATATACTTCATCTAGTAGTGTGATTGGGACAACCCTGATTGACACTTGGTCTGACTACTAGATGCCACCATCTAGTCACGACCTAGTCACTAGAACAAGGTTGAGGCCTTTCATCTAGTCATAGACCCCCTATGATGGTGACGAGGTTGTATGAGTTGGGTTACTACTAGTTCATTTTTTAGGGCATAAAAAAAGAGGCTCAAAATACCAAAAAGTCTAGTATTTAAGCCACTTTTTTAGCTTTTTACTTAGCATCCTTACGAACTAGTAATGTGATTGACTCAACATGTACTGAGCCTGGGAACATATCTAGAGGAGTTATAGAACTTATAGTATACTTATCTTTTAATATTTCTAAATCTTTTGCTAATGTTGAAGGATTACAAGAAACATATATAAATCTTTTAATTCCTGATTTTAAAACTGCTTTAGCAAATTCCTCACCCAAACCAGTTCTTGGTGGGTCTGCAACTAAAACATCAAATGATTCATTATTTTCAACCATTTGAGTTATTAATTCTTTTGCATCTCCTAATATAAATTTTGCATTATTAATTTTATTTAATTTAGCATTAGCCTTAGCAGCTTCAATTGATGATGGATTTGTTTCAACTCCAATAACTTCTTTAGCCATTTTTGCTAAATATAATCCGATTGCGCCAACACCACAATAAGCATCTAAAACTCTTTCTTTTTTTGAAAGCTTTGCTGATTTCAATACTAAATTAAACATATTTTCTGCTTGTAAGGTATTTAATTGAAAGAATGTTTTTGGAGTTAGCTGATATTTAATGTTTCCAATTTCTTCAATTAAAAATTCTTTTCCTTCTAAAAGGTTAGTTTCTTCGCCATATAATTCAGTTGCTTTAGTAGTTCTATTAAAATTTTCATAAACTGAAACAACATTAGGTAATTCAATTACTCTTTTAGCTAATTCTTTTATTTTTTCATTTTTATCATAACAAATGAAGCATACCATTGCTTCACCTTTTTTATTTACTCTTATCGCTAAATATCTTAAAACACCTCTATTATATTTAGCTAAATAAGGTGAAATTCCTATTTCATCTGCTATTTTTAAAATATCTTTATTTAATTTATTAATTATTTCATCATTTACAAGGCAATCATCAACTTTTATTAATTCATTTGATTTTGCTTTAATCATGCAAGTTTCAAAATTACCATCTATATTTTTTCTTAGAGGTACTTGACTCTTATTTCTATAATTAAAAGGCTTTGGTGATGGAATAGTTTGTCTTATTTCGAATGATTTATAATTGATTGTTGTATACCTTTGGATTGATTCAATTATTAAATCTCTTTTTAATTTTAACATTTCATCATATTTAATATGTAAAACATTACATCCGCCACATTCCTTATAATAAGGACATAAAGCATCTATTCTATTTGGAGATTTTTTCTTATACTCTAGTACTTTAGCAAAAGCCATTTTCTTGTCTACTTTTGTAATTTCAACATTTACGCCTTCACCAGGAATAGCATCATTAACAAAAATAGCTAATTTATTGTAATAGCCTATACCTTCACCATTAATACCTAAACGCTTAATGTCTAGAATAAATTTATCCTTTTCTCTCATAATTTTTCCTTTCTAAAATGTATTATGATAATACATCATAACCTATATATGGTTTATTTTTTTCTTTTTTAGAATAGCATAATTCTAAATATTTAATAACTTCTTCTTTTTTTAAAATCTCATCATTATGACTTGTTAATATATATTCATATTTTAATGATTTTAATAATTTTATTTCATCATATAAAAGTGATACATTTAATCCATACCTATTTCCTTCTAATGAATCACCTATTAATAAATATAAATCATTAATAATTAAACATAAGCTTCCTTTAGCGTGACTATTAGGTATATGAACTATTTTTAAATTAATTCCATCATTAATTTCTAAAATATTATTAACAACATTTCCATAACCTAATATTTTATAGGTATAATCGCCTATATATAATTTTTCATTAGAAAAATATTTCATATTATCCATATGATCAGTATGAAAATGTGAAATTATAATAATTTTACTATCTATATCTTTAATTATTTCTCTTGATACTTTATTTGCTCCAACATCAAAAATATAATTATTTTTTACACCTTTAATTAAAAACACATTAGAAGAAAGAGGATTATTTGATGATTTAATATATTTTATATATTCATTTATTTCTTCCATATAATCCTCTTTTCTATTTTCTAACTATAATAATTAAATTTTATTACATTTGAAATAATCAAATTTAGCATAACCATTATTTAATCCTTTAGCATAAATACCATATTTACCACCGATCCAACGACCAGGTGTTGCAATAAAGCTAAATGGTAAATATTTATTATTAAATCCTAAAGAATATTTGTTAGGCTCAATATATTTTAAATTAAAAATTATTTCGTTATTGTCATATATTTCATCATAAATAATTTCATCATCTAAATCATTAAAATTACCTTTTTTAATTAATAGATGATTTTTATTATTAATTCTTTTAATTGTTATATATGAATAGCTTTGCCCCATATAGCATAAGCCTGCTTCATCATTTTCTTCTAAATTTAATATTGCCTTTGTTTCAACTTCAAATGATGGATATAATATTTTAGTTAATAATGAATTAGGTAATAAATTAAGTGGTTTAATATCTCCATTTATAGCATTTAATATTATGCCATTATCAAATTTAAAAAAATTAGATTTAATATTTGCAGGGCATTGCCACATAAGTGATAATTTATTGTCCTTAAAATCATCTGATGATTGAATCTTATAATCTGATTTTTTATCAATTAAATATGGATGATTTTCAACAGCAGTTCCTGCAAGCAATTCATCCTTAACAAGTCCACAAACTGGCCAGTCATCTATCCAACGAGCAGGCTCTAAACAAATAACTCTACCATATGGTCCTTGATCTGAAAAATGAATAAATGCCCATTCATCATTTGGCATATCTATTAAAGCACCTTGATGAGGCCCATTAATTTTTGAATCATTTTGCATTAAGATAATTTTCATTTCATATGGACCATATATATTTTTACTTCTTAAAGCTATTTGCCAACCAGTTTTTACTGAACCACAGGGAGCTAAAATATAGAAAAATCCATTTCTAAAGTGAAATTTAGGTCCTTCAACTGTAGGAGCTATATTATGACCATCAAAAACAATCTTATAATCTGATAATTGCTTTGTTAAATCAGAAGATACTTCATAAACTGCAAGCATTGAATTAAATCCAATTCTAGATTTTACAAATCCAACTACTAAATAGCATTTATCATCAACCCAAATAGGACATGGATCTTCTATACCAGGTCCTTTTATTAATAATCTTGGTTCACTCCATTTTCCATTTTCAATATCATCTGTTTCAGTTACAAAAATCCCTTCATCAGGAAATGGTACTAAAGCATAAAATTTATTATTATGCTCTCTAATTGAAGGAGCCCAAACTCCACATCCATGCATAACCTTATCATATGTATCAAATGGAAGCTTATCCCATATATAATTTACAATCTTCCAATCAACTAAATTCTCACTTTTTAAAATAGGAAGACATGGAGTATGATTAAATGATGAAGCTATCATATAATAGCTATCATTTACTCTTATTACATCAGGATCACTATAATCAGATTTAATTATTGGATTTTGATAATTCATATTAAACACCCTTATTTTATTAACCTAACAATGTCATTATATGTTACATAAACAAATAATATCATTAATAATATAAATGCGACATTATTAATAATATTTTCGACTTTTCTTGGAACTCTTTTACGAGTTACTGCTTCTATTCCTAAGAATAGAATTCTTCCACCATCTAAGGCTGGAATTGGTAAAAGGTTAACTATACCAATATTAACAGAAAGCATTGCTACAAAAGCTAATAATGATAAGAAACCAGCACCAACATAATTTTCAACAAGTGAAAAAATACCAACAACACTTGATAAATCAGAAACACCAACTTGTCTTACATCAGAAGGCCAAATTAGAATTCTTAAAGTGTTAAAAATCATAGAACAATCGCTACCAAATTGCTTAAATGCATTAGGAAGTGATTTAAATAAATCAAATTTATAAACTGGAGATACTCCAATTCCATGAACTACTGCATCAACATTTTGACTTCTTAATACTTCATCAGTATATGGTGAAATTGCCTTTGAATCAGCATAATCAATTAATTTATAAGTATCATCAGTTTTATGATAATATTTAAATTTAACATTAGGAGCTCCTTCACCTATTTTAGCATCATCAAACACATAGCTTAAATAGCCCCAACCAGAAATAGTTAATGTTTTAGAATTAACTGTAACTGTCTTTTCTTCTGTTAAATCATATTCTTTATCATTAATTGAGATTCCTACTAAATAATCACCAGTTTTTAAATTATATTCATATGTACTATCTGCTTGATTTACAAATCTATAAGATTTAGAGGTATTACCAATTTCTAAACCATATATTTCATATCCTGGTACTTTAGATAGCATCATATTAGTAGCACCAACATTAGAAATACCAATATAGTTATAAACAGTAACTGTTTGCATTGAAATTGTTAAATCTTTACCATCTCTATTTACTACTAAATTTACAGTTGTTGAATAGTCTTTATATAAATTAGCTAATTCAGATGAAAAATCAGTCCAAGTATAAACACTCTTACCATTTATAGATTTTATTTCATCTCCAACCTTTAGTTCCTTTGATGCAGGAAAATTAGATGTAATTGTACCAATTTTTGTAGATGAACTATCAGGTACTCCTGTTGCAACAGCAACAATTATACAAACAATTATCGCTAAAACAAAATTCATAAATGCGCCAGCAAATAATGTTAAAAATCTTTGGATTTTTGTTTTAGATTCAAAGCATCTATCATATGGAGTTATTTGTAATCTTTCATTCTTTTCAAAAATATAGAATGCAT
The DNA here is from genome assembly GCA_017524905.1 of Acholeplasmatales bacterium. Taxonomy (GTDB): domain Bacteria; phylum Bacillota_I; class Bacilli_A; order Acholeplasmatales; family Anaeroplasmataceae; genus Anaeroplasma. The sequence goes on from JAFXUP010000115.1 coordinate 10,697, forward strand.
CATTTTTTACCTTATAATATTTTTCTTCTTCATCTTCACCTTTTAATGTAACATGAAGCTCACCACCATCTTCACAATATAAATCAACATCTGTGATTTCTCCTCTTACAGTGGCGTCTTTATTATCATCTAATATAATTTCTGTTGCTTCATCCTGTGAATCTAAATTTAAGCCAATTTTATCTCCAACCTTAACAACTGATGTAGCAATTTCTTCACCAGCCATAGAAACAAATCCTCCAATTGGAATTGCTCTAACACAAAATCTAGTTTCACCAAATTGCTTTTTATATAGAATAGGACCCATACCAATTGAAAATTCATGACATAGGATTCCAGCTTTTTTTGCAAAAAATAAATGTCCTAATTCATGAACAGTAATAATAACACCAATGATTATTATAAAAGCAATTATTGATACAATTGTAAGTCCTACGCCTGTTAATGCTAAAAACATTATTCTAATCCTCCATAGGTATTATATATATCATTCATAATATCTTTGCTTAAATTAATTACATTTGAAAGATTATATTCGATATTTTTATATTTATCCTTTGATATTTCATTATAAATAATTTTTTCTATATCTAAAAATTCAATCTTATCATGTAAAAATAAAGCAACTGCTGCTTCATTTGCTGCATTTAAAACTGCTAAATAAATTGAACCTTTTTTAGCAGCTAAATAAGCATATCTAAGGCAAGGATATCTATCCATAGAAAGCTCTTCAAAAGTTAAATTTAAGCCAAATAAATTTAAATTTTCACTTTCACTAAGATTATGAGAAGGATATCTTAAAGCATAAGAAATTGGAGTATGCATATCTGATGTACCAATTTCTGCTTTAATAGTACCATCATTAAATTCAACCATTGAATGAACAATAGATTGTCTATGTAAAACTGTATCTATCTTTTCATATGGCATATCAAATAAATAATGAGCTTCAATTACTTCAAAGCCTTTATTCATCATTGTAGCTGAATCAATTGTTATTTTAGCACCCATTTTCCAATTTGGATGAGCTAAAGCTTCTTCTTTTGTAACACCTATTAATTCATCTCTTGTTCTATTTCTAAATGAACCACCAGATGCAGTTATTATTAATCTTTTTACTTCATTTTTCTTTTCACCAGTTAAGCATTGTAAAATTGCTGAATGCTCTGAATCAATAGGAATTAAAGGAACATTATATTCTTTAACTAAATCCTTTATAATATCACCTGCAACAACTAATGTTTCTTTATTTGCAAGGCAAATTTCTTTTCTAGCTTTAATAGCACATACAGTAGGTCTTAAACCAGATATACCAACTAAAGCATTAACAAATGTTTCATTTTCATATTTTGAATATGATGCTAAATAATCTAATCCCTCATCACCATAAACAATGATAGGATTATAGCTTAATTTTGCATCAACCTTTTTTCTAAAGCATACAACTTCAGGCTTAAATTCTTCTATTAAAGCGAAAGAAAGCTCTAAATTAGAGCCTACTGACATTCCTATAACCTTAAATTCATCTTTCGATTTTCTTACAATATCAAGAGTTTGTCTTCCAATAGAACCACAAGCTCCCACTAAGTATAAATACTTCATTTAAAAAACACCTCTTAAGCTATTTCAGCGGAAAATACAACTGCAATTAATTGAATCATTGCAACAAATGTTGCTGATGTAAATAATGCAGAATCAAATCTATCCAAAACACCACCATGTCCTGGGAATATATTTGAATAGTCCTTTATACCATAGCCTCTTTTTAATTTAGAAGCTACTAAATCACCAATTTGACCACAACAGCTCATAAATACTGTTAAAATTAAGATAAAGAATACATAATGTACTTTTTTATCATTTACATATTTTGGAGAAAATACGCCAGTGAAAAATTCAATAGTTTGTCCTTCATGGAAATAAGGTGATATATATTTATATAAAAGTAAGAAGGCAAATCCTATAATAGTTGCAACTAAAGAACCACCTATAGCACCTTCCCAAGTTTTTTTAGGAGAAACAACAGGAGCAAGCTTATGCTTACCAAATTTCATACCAAATACTAACGCAAATATATCAGTAAATGCTGTTACTAAAAGCATATAAACAATAAATCTTACACCATAGCTTCTTAAAATAGTGAATGAGGCAAATGTTAATGATAAATATAACATCATCAAAAATATTCTTCCACAATCTTCTATTTCAAAACCTTTAACAACAAGTGATAAAAACATCATTATGATAAATACAACAATTAAAACCATTGTTAAATTTAATTCATATGGAAACTTTGCTAAAAATCTACAAATAAGCGAATCACTAATAGTTGTTGAAATAAACTGATATGAATCTACTACAGCAAAATAAATCAAGCATGTAAAGAATGTAGACACTATTTTAATCCGTCTATTAATATGATGCTTTTGATCATACATATGCAATACTTCATAGCATGCACAAAGTAAAAGTATGAAAACAATTATTTCTAACACAGGCTTTAATGCAGGTATTATTATTGCAGGAAGTAAAACTGTTCCCATGATAATTGCAGTTATTATTCTCTTTTTCATAACAATTCCTCCTCATAAAAATATACATTTTTATGTAAAAAAACTTTTTAAATATTATAACATTATTATCTATAAAAATCTAGCAAATAAGCATTATATAGCATTCTTTTAAAGCTATAGTATAACAAAAAAAGAAAACAATAATCTGTTTTCTTCTTTTCATTATAGATTTAATTATAATTATAAAACCACTTTATATTTTTTAACATTTAAAATGGTTTCACCATCTACCTGTAAGGCACAAGGAATGTTAAAGCTTACTTCTATATTTTTTCCTTTAAAAATCTTAACAACCTTTTTCTTTTTTATATGCTCACCCTTAAAAATAGATGGAAATACCATTAAAGCCTTAAGCTTAGATTTTGTTTTATAAACAACTACGCTTAAATCCTCATCCTTCAATCTATCTTGATTAGGAGCAATCATCATTCCACCACCATAAAATCTACCTTTCATGGTAGGTACAAGCCAAACATTTTTAAATTGATAATTATTATCATCAATTTTAATATTAGCGATTCTTTTCTTAAAATGGAAAAGTAATCCTTTAATAGCAATGCTTGAATAATTGACTGGTTTATTTATTTTATCTCTTAAATTATCTGCAACCTCGCAGCAATATCCATCTATACCATAGCCAACGCCATTAATAAATTTCATTTTTAATTCATCATTAATTATAACTGTTGGTAAATTTTTAAGATATTCATTTATTAAGATTGGTTCTTTAGTATCTTTTTTATTTAAATCATTTAAAAAATCATTACCTGTTCCTGCTGGATATAAATATATATTATTTTTTATATTATCTAAATCAATATGATTAATAAAATAATTTAACGTTCCATCTCCACCACAAATAATAACTTCATCTTTTTCTTCTAATTTTTTCATAAATTCTTCATAATTGAAATCATCATTTGATACTTCAATTTCATTAAAGCCATCACTTAAAAATTTTTCTAGTGATAATAGAGCTTCCCGATAATTTTCATTATGAGTCTTCTTATTAATTAATAAATATTTCATACTATAAATCTCCACTTTAAATATTTATTTCTTTTTCAATCCCTATACTAATTTTAAATATTTAAATTTAAAAAGTCAAATAACAAAAAAAGTCTACATATATATGTAGACTTAAATTTATTAAAGTGTCATTAAATCCTTATTCTTTGCATCAGTTAATTTTTGGATTTCAGCAATTTTCTTATCAGTTAATTTTTGAGCATCATCTAAAGATTCTTTTTCTTGATCTTCAGGTAATGATAATTTCTTAATATCATCATTTAAATCTCTTCTAATATTTCTGATAGCAACCTTAGCTTGTTCTTCCATCTTAGCAACAACTTTAACTAATTCTTTTCTTCTATCTTCAGTCATCTTAGGTAAAACTAATCTAATACCAGTTGAATCACATTGAGGAGTTAATCCTAAAGGTGATGCTAAAATAGCTTTTTCGATATCCTTAATTGATGACTTATCATAAGGCTTAATATAAAGTTGAGAAGCTTCAGGAACTGTAATTGATGAAACTTGTTTAACTGGTGTTGGTACACCATAATAATCGATTTCAATACTATCTAATAAAGAAGCATTTGCTCTACCAGTTCTAACTGTATTAAGCTCATTTTGATAATTAGAAATTGATTTATCCATTTTATCTTCAGCTTCTAATAAAGTCATTTCTAAATCTTCCATTTTTTCCTCCTAGTCTACTGTAACATGAGTACCAATTTTGTCCCCATTTACGGCCTTTACAATATTTCCATCCTTGTTCATATTGAAAACAATGATTTCTAATTTATTTTCTTTGCATAAAGATGCTGCAGTTAAATCCATAACCTTTAAATTCTTATTTAAAATTTCAGAGAATGAAATTTCATTATATAATTTAGCATTTGGATTAGTCTTTGGATCTGAATCATAAACACCATCAGTTCCATTCTTAGCCATTAAAATTACTTGAGCACCGATTTCAGTACCTCTTAATACACAAGCTGTATCTGTAGAAAAATATGGTGAACCTAAACCACCAACGAAGATACATACTCTACCCTTTTCTAAATGTCTAATGGCTCTTCTTCTAATATAACCTTCAGCAACCTCATCAATAGATAGTGCAGTCATAGCACGAGTAGGAACTCCAATATGCTCTAATGCATCTTGAATGGCTAAACCATTCATTACTGTAGCAAGCATACCCATATAATCTGCTTGGGCTCTATCCATACCTAGCTGTGCTGCAGTAGCACCACGCCAAATATTACCTCCACCTACTACAATACCAATTTCAACTCCTAAATCATGAACATCCTTGATTTGCTTAGCAATTTTATTAACTGTTTGAGGATCAATACCAAATTCAGTATCGCCCTTTAGAGCTTCACCACTAAGTTTTAATAATATACGCTTATACATAAAAACTCCTCCTAATGCTATTATACTACAAAATTTTTAAAAAAATAGAGAGGCAAATGCCTCTCTTTTAAATTACTTATTGAAAGCGGCAGATTGAGCTGCTACTTCAGCGGCAAAGTCAGATTCAACTTTTTCAATTCCTTCGCCAACTTCAAGACGAACGAATGTAACTACAGCTGACTTTTGGCTATTAACATAAGCTTCAACTGTTTGATCAGGATTCTTAACGAAAGCTTGAGATAATAAGCAAGTTTCCTTTAAGCTCTTTTCTAATCTACCTGGAACAATCTTTTCAGCGATAATGTTTTCAGGCTTTGGTTTAGCAGCAGTAGCATTTTCATTTAATGCTGTTGCTAAAATAATTTCTCTTTCCTTTTCAATAACATCAGCAGGAATATCATTACGAGAAACATACTTAGGAGCTAGAGCAGCAACATGCATTGCAACATCCTTAGCAACTACTTCATCATTACCTTCTAATACTGTAACAGTAACGATTCTTCCACCCATATGCTTATAAGCACCGAATACTTGAGCATCAGTCTTAGTTAAAACTTGTACTCTTCTTAAAGAAATCTTTTCACCAATTACACCTGATGCTTCAAGAATAATTGTAGATAAAGTCTTTCCTTCAGCTTCGATATTTAATGCAGATTCAGTATCAGAAGCATTAGATGCTAAAATAATTGAACCTACCTTTTCAACTAAAGCAATGAATTTAGCATTTTGAGCAACGAAGTCAGTTTGTGAATTTAATTCAAATACAACTGCCTTATTACCATTAATTGCATAAGAACAAAGACCTTCAGCAGCAACAACGCCAGCCTTCTTTTCAGCCTTTGCAATACCCTTTTCACGTAACCAAGTAACAGCTGCTTCCATATCGCCATCTGTAGCAACTAATGCTTTTTTACAGTCTAGCATACCTGCAGATGTCTTTTCACGTAATTCTTTTACCATTTGTGCAGTAACATTTGCCATAAGTATTCTTTCCTCCTAATTATTCAGCCTTAGCTTCTGTAGCTGGCTTTTCTTCCTTCTTAGCTTGAGGCTTCTTTGAAGCAGGCTTCTTAGCTTGAGGCTTTCTAGCTGGCTTTTCAGCCTTTGCTTGAGCTTCAGCCTTTTCAGCTTCTTCATTGATGTTTACGTTTTCTGGTTCTTCGAACTTTTCAACAACACCACCGTTAGCTTCGATGATTGCATTACCCATTACATAAGTAACTAACTTAACAGCACGGATTGCATCATCATTTGCAGGAATTACATAGTCAACATCATCAGGATCACAGTTAGTATCAACGATACCGAATACTGGGATGTTTAACTTTCTTGCTTCTAATATTGCATTATGTTCTTTACGTGGGTCAACGATGAATAAAGCATCAGGAAGCTTCTTCATTTCCTTAATACCACCTAAGAACTTTTCTAATTTTTCTCTTTCAGCGATTAATGCAGCAACTTCCTTCTTAGTAAGCTTTGCAAATTCGCCATCTTCTTCCATCTTGTATAAAGATTGTAACTTGTTGATTCTCTTTCTAATTGTCTTGAAGTTAGTAAGAGTACCACCTAACCATCTTTGGTTAACGTAGTAAGATTCTGTACGTTCAGCTTCTTCCTTTACTGCTTCTTGAGCTTGCTTCTTAGTACCAACGAATAATACCTTTCCGCCATCCTTAACGATGTTTAATAAAGCTACATAAGCCTTTTCAATTTGATTTGCAGTTTTTTGTAAATCGATAATATAGATTCCATTTCTAGCTGTAAAAATATACTTAGCCATCTTAGGATTCCATCTGCGAGTAGTATGTCCAAAGTGAACACCTGACTCTAATAATTGTTTCATTGAAACTACTGATTCAGACATTTTTTATTTTCCTCCATTTTATTTTTGTTATGTCCTCTGCCTTCTTCAACGCTTGCCTCCATCAATTTTACTTGCACACGACGGCAAACTCCAAAGACATGTGTATTTTGTGCCTTTTAGATAATACCATATTAATAATCAATATTCAAGAAAAAATATAAAAAATTTCAATTTTTTTGTAATATAATTAACTCAATTAATACTTTTAAGTATTTTTAAATTTTGATATAATAATAAAGAATAAAGGAGATTATGAAAAAATGAATATAACAAATATTTCAATATTATTTATAGCCTATTTTAGTTATTTAGCTATAATGAGTATAATTACATTCTTTTTATTTAAAAAAGATAAAAAAATGGCACAATCAAATGGTGGACCAGAAAGAATTAAAGAAAAAACTTTATTAGGATTTACTGCACTAGGTGGTGCAATAGGTGCCGAAATAGGAAGAAGATTATGTCATCATAAAACTGACAAATCATATTTTAGTTTAACAATTTATTTTTCACTTTTATGCGAAATAGCATTAATTGCTGCTACTATATTATTTATTGTTTTTAATATAGGAGGTAAATAAAATGGCGCAAAAAACATCACTTCAAAAATCACATTCAAAAGCTTCTAATGCTAAGCTTACACTTTTATGCTTATTGACTGCAATTGTTTCTACATGTATTTGGGCAGGTCTTGCAGTAATTGCATTTATGCCAAATATTTATTATATTGGAATTGTTATAGCTATAGTATCATTTGTGCTTTCAATATTATGTATTAATCTATTAGGTAAATTTACAAGATAGAAAAAAGGCTGAAAATTCAGCCTTTTATTTATAATAATTCATCTAAAACATTTTTAATTAAGTCCTTGTGTCTACCATAAAAAATAATATGGTGATTGCCACAAGGCTTTTTTAATAATTGCTTAACATCCTCATCAAGTGCTACTTCTATTTGAGTTCTACATAAATTTGGATCATTCAAATTAGTTAAGATTTTACCTTCTGAAATAAAATAATCCTTTAAATTAGATGATATTCTTAAAATAGTAATATCTTCTTCTTTTAATTCACCTTTTATAGCAACACCAATTTTAGATTCAAAATGAGTTGTTAAATGATAATCCTTTAACATTCCAAAAGGAATAGTACAATGAGCAAATACAATTTTATTATTTAAAACATCTATTCTTGATGGATTAGCTTGGAATGAATATTGATGTAAAAGCTTTTCAACAATCGTCATAGTAATCATTGCTGAAATATCACCCTCACATGTACCAATCAAATGATCATAATTTAAATAAGCTAATCCTAAGCAACCTGTAGATTTAACACTTGATAATAAATCAAAGCATCTTAAAGTTAAACCATTTAAATTATATTTATTTACTAAATTATTTAAAGCATTATAAATCTTATCAGCTTTAAATAATTCATTTTTATCATAATCTAATTTAATATCATGTCTATTAGTAAAGCTTGGTTTATTATATTCACTTTCTAATTCATCCATTTTAATATTTATTAAATTAATTCCTAATTTTTCTTTAACTAATTCATATGATGGAACAGATGAAATTAGCCAATCAGATGGATTACCAATAACACCTAAATTAGTCTTCTTTAATTCTTCTTTTAATTTATTAACCTTATATAATTCATATATTCTTTTTGCAATATAAGAAATACCACCATGAATTATTTCTCCTTTTAAATTATGAATATTAAGATATGTCATAATTTCTAATGATGCAGCTAAAGAATTATTATTACCGCTTGTTAATAAATAATATGGCTCTTTAAATTCATTAATTCTATTTAAAAATAGCCCCTCAGAACCACCAGTTTCAACGAATATTAGATTTAAAATATCACTTTTTTCGTTTAAACTAAAATCAATTTTTTCATACTTTTTTAATTCATCATTAATTTCATTAATAAATTTTAATGAAGATTCATTAAATTCTTTTGAATCATGAATTAATGATTTTAATGTTATAATATTTATTTTCATATTTCCTCCTAATATGAGCAAAAAATGGCCTTCAAAAGGCCATTAATTTTTAAGCACTAACTGTTTCTTGTGACTTTAATAAATTATTATTAAATTCTAATTTGCTTGTTAAATCCTTAGCCTTAGAATCAAAGATAGCTTCTTTTGCTCCCTCTTTATATACTTGATAATATAATGGGAACATTACATAGCATTCTAATGCTGTATAAGTATTTGCATAATGTACTGCAAGTGCAGGAACATAAATAACTGAAATATAATAATTTGCCTTTGCTTCAGTATATTCTTTAGCAATTGGTAAAATATCAACGTTAGTTTGCCAATTCTTAATATTTTCAGATACTGTAAATCCTAAATCGTCCTTAGCATAAATTCCTGTATCAGAATATACATAGCTTGCTAATGATGATTTTTCTGCATCAGTAATATTAGATGTAAATGTTAAAGGTGAAATAGTAATATTTTTATTTAATGTACCATGAGCTTCTAAAGTTTCTGTTAAATCAGTTGTTACATAAAATAAACTATCTTTATATTCAGTAGGAATCCTAACAGAAACATAATCTGTTACAACACCTATTTCTTTTAATAATACTCCATCGTTAACTAAATCTAATTTTAATGCTGTTTTATTTATATCACTTGGATTATCACTTCTTTTTGTTGTATCAGTAGCTTTTTGACAAGAAGCTAAAGCAAAAAGTAGACCTAGTGATAATACTGCTAAACTCTTCTTCATTATTAAAATCTCCATTTCTTAAACAAAAGAATTATAACAAAATTATTAATCTATATCAAGTAAAAATCATTTTTTAGTACTCTTTTGGCTCCTAGGAAAAGCATTAGAATAAACCTTTTGCATTTCTTCATAGCTTACATGAGTATAAATTTGAGTTGTTGATAAATTTTCATGTCCTAATAATTCCTGTACTGAACGTAAATCCATACCATTATTTAAAAGAGTTGTTGCAAAGCTATGCCTTAGCATATGAGGTGATATATGAAATGTATCACCTGAATCAGCAACTATTTTATCTAAAATTTTTCTTACACCAACTCTTGTTAGGGTTGTACCATTCTTATTTAAAAAGACATGTCTATTTTCTAAATCCTTTGAATTATATAAAATATCATTTCTAAAATTAGAAATATATTCTTTTAAATGAGGTGCAACCTCTTCATTTAAAATAACTATTCTATCCTTACTTCCTTTACCACGAACCTTAATAGTTCTTTCGTTAAAATCAATATCTTTTATTTCTAAATTACATAATTCAGATACACGTAGACCTGAGGTAAACAAAACAAGTAATATACAATAATTTCTATATCCTAATTTATTTTCTAAATCACAAGCCTCAAGCATTGCCTCTATTTCTGAATTTTTTATCATCTTAGGTAATCTTTTAGGCTTTTTAGGTGTAACAACATCTGAAAATAAATTTTTATCAACTAAATCTTCTTTTTCTAAATATGAATAAAAAGAGCTTAAAGATGAAATTTTTCTTTTTATAGAAGTTGTAGAATACTTTAAATGATTTATTTTATCATATTCAACATTAGATAAATAAGAAATATAATTCTTACAAATTGTTTTATTTCTAATTTTTAGCAAATCAGCAGCCATTCTTTCATTATGAATAAAATCTTTAAATTCATTAATATCGAATTTATATGCTTCAATTGTATTATCTGAATAATTTTTAACTGATGCTAAATAATTTAAAAACTCAAGAATCGCTTCGTCCTCTTTCATTGATTTCTTCTACACACCTTTCCATAGTCTCTAAGGCTCTTTTAGCATATAAAGCTTTTCTTTCCTTTTTACCATGCTTAAAGCCTAGCTCAGGCATAATACCAAAATTAGCATTCATTGGTTGAAAGCCTAAAGGATTTGCAGAACATATATAATTACTCATAGATCCCATAATTGTTTCAGATGGTAATATATATAATTCCTTACCCTTTAAATATAAATCCATATTTATTGCTGCATAAATTCCTGATGCAGCTGATTCAACATATCCTTCAACACCTGAAATTTGACCCGCGAAAAATATATTAGGATATTTTTTTGTTTGATATGTAGGATTTAAAATTTTAGGTGCGTTAATATATGTGTTTTTATGCATTCTTCCATATTTAGCAAATCTAGCATTTTCTAAACCTGGAATCATTTGGAAAACACGCTTTTGTTCTGGGAATGTTAAATGAGTTTGGAATCCTACTAAATTATACATTTCCTTAGCGGCATCATCCTGTCTTAATTGAACAACAGCATATGGAGTTATACCATCAGGAGTTCTTAAGCCTACAGGCTTCATAGGACCATAAGTTAAGGTTTGTGGGCCACGCTTTGCCATAATTTCAACTGGCATACATCCTTCAAAAACCTTAAGCTCAAATTCTTTTGTTTCAACACCTTCAGCATTTATAAGTGCATCATAGAATTTATCAAATTCTTCTTTTGTCATAGGACAATTATAATATGATGCAACACCCTTATCATATCTTGATTTTAAATATACCTTATCATAATTAATTGAATCAGCATAAATAATTGGAGCTTGTGCATCAAAAAAATAAAAATCATCGCAACCAAATAAATCCTTAATCTTTTGACATAAAGAGTCACTTGTTAAAGGACCTGTTGCAATAATTGTTGGAATAGATACATTAATATCTTCTATTTCACCATAAATAATTTCAACATTAGGTAAGCTTTTAATAACTTCAGTTACATATGCTGAATATCCTTCTCTATCAACAGCTAAAGCTCCACCAGCTTCTACTGAATGGGTTCTTGCAGCCTTAATAATTAAAGAATCAAACATTTCCATTTCACGCTTTAATATACCACAAGCATTTTCTAAAGAATCACTTCTTAATGAATTAGAGCAAACAAGCTCTGCAAATTTTTCAGTCTTATGAGCTGGAGTCATTTTAACTGGTCTCATCTCATAAAGCTTAATATTATAACCTTTTTTTGCTAAATAGTAGCAGGCCTCGCATCCAGCTAAGCCTGCCCCAATAATATTTATAAACATTTTTCTACCTACTACTTGTAGAAGACAAAATCTCCTACATCATTTCTTTCATTATGATCTTTTATTTCTTTTGGATAGCCTACAGGAAGTAAGCATGTTACATGATAATTAGATGGAATACTTAAAATTGATTTTAATATTTCTTCTTTAAATGATGCAACAAAGCATGAGCCTAAGCCTAAAGCTTGAGCTGCAAGCATCATATGTGTTGCAACAATAGTTGCATCTATATCACCATGTTCTTTATTATCATTTCTTCTTTTATAAGATTGAGTATCATCATAACAAACAACAAACAGTGTCTTAGCATTAAAAGTAAATTTTGTGGCTTCCTTTAATTTTTCAAGTAATGCTTCATTTTCTACAACAAAAATTCTTTGAGGCTGAAAATTACAAGCTGTAGGTGCTAATCTTGCAGCTTCTAATATAGCTTCAACTTCATCAGTTTTTATTCTTTCTAAAGTAAATTCTCTACATGAAAATCTTTCATTAATTACTTCAAAATAAGTTTTGTTATATTTTGTTAAATCCATAATACTTACCCCTTATAAATAAAATAAATCTTCCTTCAATTGCAAAATAAAATCCTTAACTAATTCTTTTTTCTCATTCCATATTTTTTTAGCAAGTGGTGTAACCATATAATCTTGATTTAAAATATGAGCAGAATGCTTATTTAATGTTTCTAAACCACAATCAAATGAATCAGGCTTATTCATTCCCTCAGAAAATAAATCCCAAACAATACCTAAGGCACCTTCTTCATCCATTAAATCAGCTTCAAGTAAAATAATTAATTCTTTGCTAGAATTAGGATTTTTTAATAATGATTTATCAGAATGGACATATATAATATTAGATACTATTTCAACGAATTTAGGATCCAAATTCATTAAAGAAGCATATTCTTTAAAAATTTTAACACTATTTATAGGATGATTATCCTGTCCATAGGCATAGCCAACATCATGAAAAATACATGAAGTTAAGCATATATCTAAATTAATATCAGGAAAATCAACAGCTAATTTTTTAGCCCACATAAAAACTCTTTTCGAATGCTCAAATCTATTTCTAAAGCATTGATTAGGCTTATGAGGCTTTAAAGCATCATTTTTCTTTAATATGTCTTCTACATAATCTAGCATATTATTAAAATCCATTATACTCATCCCTTTTATAAAATTATACCATATTATAGTTTTGAATTGAATAAATCAAGATCAATTTCTTTACTTAAATTTGCATCTAAAACTGTAATAGTTGTATAACCATTTAAAGATAAATAAGCATCAGTTAAAGGATCAATATCGTATAAAATTTCATCCTTTAAAACAACATATAATCCTTCATCATTTTTCATATAGGTTGTTTTAAATCTTTTCTTTCCCATTTTTACAAATTTGATACCTTTTGATTTTTCAAAATCATGGACAGGAAAATTAATATTTAAACTATAATCTTTTGAATAAATCTTTTTATAAAAAATCAAATCTAAAAGATTATCTATTTCATTTTCTACAATATCAAATCTTCTATCACAAGATATCGCAACAGAAGGAATTCCTTCAATAAACGCTTCTCTTGCGCCTGCACAAGTACCTGAATAAATAACATCAGTACCAATATTTAATCCATAATTTACACCTGAAAAAACAATTTCAAACTCACGTCCTAAAGCACCAGTTGCAAGTCTTACACAATCAGCAGGTGTACCATTTGTTTGATAGCATTTTACCCCAACAACAATAGGTTCAACTTCTTCAATAGTTAAAGGCTTTTTAATATTTATTGAATGGCTAGATGCAGATCTTTCTCCATCAGGAGCAAGGACTGTAACATTTCCATATTTTAATAATCTTTTTGCTAAAAGCTTTAATCCTAAAGCATTAATACCATCATCATTTACTAATAAAATTTCCATATTATTAATCACCAAATCAATGATAACATATCAAAATAAAAAAATAAAGCATAGAGAAAAACTCTATGCCATTATAATATTATTTAATAAATTTTATTAAATTTGTTTTACTCAATTTATAGGATTTAAATAAATATAAAATTTCAAATAAAATTAAATAAATAAGAATTATAATTATTGGCGTTTTTAGTTTAGTGTTAAAAATAATTATGTCGATCATAAATTCTTTAGTTAAGATAAAATTTATTAATGAAAAAACGCCAAAATATAAACCAAAATATAATATTAATATACCAATTATAACTGGCAATAAATTTTTAATTTCAGATATTATGTATTCTTTTTTATTAATACCATTTTTTATACTTAAAAAATATATTTTTTTATTTGCTTTATTTATACTCATTAAATACTTAGCGCTTATTAAGAATATAAATATAAAACAAATATATATCATAGTTAAAAATAAATTTGATAAAGTTTTAACTATTGCGATTACATCTCCAGCATATTCATAAGAATAACAGCAATATTTTACAGAATAATTTTTTATAAAATCAAATGTTGATTTATTAGAAATATTTAGCATAAATGCAGACATTTCTCTATCATCTGAAAATATCTTTTGTTTTTTATCTCTTGATACTCTTATAACAGATTGATCAGAATCATCCTCAACAATCTCTTTAATCTTCAAAAAACCATAATCAGTAGTAACTATATTACCAACACTATTATCATTCAATTTATTCGCTAAAGTTTTATTAATTATACATTCATCATCATTTAAAGTTGAATCAAATATTACTGTAGCAAATGCATCATCAAAAGAAACATGAAAACCTACCATAATATCAGTATCATAAGAATTAAGATAAAACATTGATGAATATAAATTCTTTTGATAATAATCAAAATCAATTACATCTTTTTTACTTAGATGCTTCTTATTATCATTATATTTTTCATAATCAGTATAACCTATTCCTGATACCGGAATCTTTTGATTATCTAGAAAACTCCCTTTCTTGATAATATCACTATAATTATTGTATTTA